>WOZY01000112.1:7039-18381 GCA_011620045.1 Mesotoga sp. | reverse complement strand
TGTAATGCCTCGTTCCAATTGCTTCAGAACACACCTGCCCTGTGAGATCGACAGAGATGGCCGTATTTATCGAAACCATGTTGTCATTTTGCGCAACCACGTATGGATCGTTGACGTAGTTGCCTCTAAGCAGAAGCACACCCGGGTTATCCTCAATGAAAGAGTACATTTCCTTTGTCCCAAGAGCAAAAGTCGCTATGAACTTTCCCGGCCAGAGACTCTTCTTCCTATTTGTTATTGCTCCCCTTTCGAACAGGTGAATCATCGACTCAGTAAACATTTCGGTATGAATTCCGAGGTCGTGCTTATCTTCCATAAGTTTTGCGACGGCGTTCGGAATCCCTCCGATTCCAATCTGCAAAGTTGCTCCATCTACAACCAGCGAAGAAATATGTCCCGCGATGTTCATCTCAGTCTCCGAGGGTTCAGTGTCGGGCAGTTCAGGAATGTCAAAAGTGTTCTCTATCACATAATCGACCTCACTTATGTGAACGTGAGTGTCACCATGAGTCTTTGGAGCCTTCGAATTTACTTCCAGAATTACCATCTTCGCGTTCTCTACCATATCTCTTTCATAAACTGTCGACAATGAAAGGGTCATGTATCCATTTCTGTCCATTGGCGAGGCAACACCCCAGAATATATCGGGTTTGTTTGCCATAATTCGCTCAACGCCAGCAGTATGAAGATTGTTCGGGATGTATGTCACTGTCCTAAGACCGCCGCTGACTGCCTTCCTAGCGCCCACTGAATGGAACCAGGACTCATTCAGAAATCTGCCTTCATATTCTTTATTAACGAAGAACGGATACTCTCCAATATTCAAACAAGTCGCAACGGCTACATTCTCCACGTCCTCAACCCTGTGGAGGTTCTTTAGAAGACCCTGAGCTTCCATTGCCGCCATGCTTGTCACAATTTTTGTTCCAGACTTAATGTTCCTGAGACCTTCCTCAATCGATATCTTCTTCTTTCTGTATTCGTCATTCCAGTTCAACTAAAAGCACCTCCATAACCTTTCATCATAAGAGAAGCCAGTTCCAACAAATAGTCGTTCCATTTTTCGTAGTCTTTCTTCAATTTGAAAAGAAGATCAAGCCCCATGAAGTGTCCTATTCCCATGAGGAAGACTCCCAGATCTCGAGAGTCTATCGGTTTAATCTCATCCTTCAACCTTGCTTCTTCAAGAGCGCTAATATACGATGTAAGAAGCCTTTCATAGTAGAAACGGCCAGTCTCTGGTTGTACAAACTCAGATTCGCGTACTATGTTATAGAGCTCCTTGTGAACATCCATGAAGAGCAAGAACGCCTTAAAGGATCTAATCTCTTTGTTTAACCTGCCTTCAACACCGGAGACAGCGTCTCTCATCGTTCTTCTTAGACTCCTGTTCGCCTGATAGACAAGCTCTTGAAGTAGCTTTCCCTTACTTTCAAAATGAAGATAGAACGTTCCCTGACCGTAGCCCGCCTTGCTAGTGATGTCATATATCGACGTGCCGAAATATCCCTTCTCTCCCATCAGTTTCTCCGCAGCCAAAAGGATGACTTCTTTAGCCTTTCCTTCACCGTTTGCTCTAACTCTATCTAGAGTAAAATCCAGAGACCTCAAATCCAACTCTTCAGACTTCACAAAACCATTGAGGGTAAAGTCGACGAGTGATTGGACTGTCGAATCGGGCACCCTTGTATCGTTATAAATGATCCAGTAAATTGCGGCAAACCGGGAGCTCCCAATAAGAAACCACAGTTCAGGCATTGAAAGGGAAGATCTATCGTCCAGGACAGTTGAGAGAAAGGCATCTTTGTACGTTTTGTCTACGGAGCTTTCCACATCCGTAAACCTGTACTCGGCCTCATGAAAGGCAATGAACTTCCTTCGCGATTCCCAAAGAATATCAAAGACCGTTCTGTAAAGGTTATACAGCTTCTCCTTCGTAGTGTGTCCTGTTACCATAGTAGAGGCAGACTCAAATCTGGTCTTGATATCCTGTACAATCTCTTTGAATACCTGTTCCTTACCGGTGTAATGTCTATAAAATGCTCCATTTGACAGTCCACAGGTTCTGCATATATTGGCGACAGAGGTCATTTCAAAACCAAGGCGACTGAACAGCTCTTCAGCCGCCTCTTTAATCTGTAGTCTTGTTCTCTCACTGCGAGAGATCTTCAAATCACGAGGCCCCCGTCGACGCCTATTATCTGACCAGTCAAATAACTCGACTCATCGGAAATCAAGAAGAAGTAGACATTCGCAATTTCCTCGGGGAGTCCCATTCTCTTAAGAGGAATCTTCTCTTCGAGCGCAGTCAGTATCTTCTCCGGCATTTTCTCAGTCATCGGTGTCTTTATGAATCCAGGCGCCACGGCATTTACCCTGATTTTCGCACCCTTTCTCGTCAACTCTTTAGCCCATGTCTTAGTCATTGCAATAACTCCTCCCTTTGAAGCGGAGTAGTTAGACTGACCGATATTACCGTATACGCCGACGATGGACGAAGTGTTTACAATCGAACCATGACCTTGATCTATCATGACCGGAGCAACTGCTTGCGTCATGTTGAAAACGCCTTTCAAATTGACGTTGATAACCATGTCCCAATCTTCTTCGGACATCCTCTGGATCAGGGCGTCTCTAGTCACTCCAGCATTATTGACAAGCCCATCGATGTGACCGAACTCGCTTTTGATTTCACTGATAAGCTCAGCTATTGCAGGCCTATCTGTCACGTTCAGTTCTTTTGGAATTACCTTGCCCGGAAGTGCGGAGAATTCCTTCTTAAGATTATCCAGTCCTTCGACGTTCATATCACAGGCGTAGACAATCGCGCCTTCGCCGGCAAACTTTTCGACTGCAGCTTTACCCAGTCCACTCGCGCCACCGGTTATGATGACAACTCTACCTTCTATTCCCATCTTATCGCCTCCTAATTCTTACCCCATTTTACTGTCGTTGCAGCCCAGACGAAGCCTAATCCGGCACCTACCATAACGATCACATCGCCATCTTTGATCTTTCCTTCTTTCAACCCCAATTCAATGGAGAGAATCTGATCATTTTGCCCAAGATGGCCGTAGTAATCAAGGTAAGTACTCTGATTCTCCTTTAGCCCGAGCTCTTCAAGAACTGCAAAATGAGCCGATCTTTTGAAATGCAAAATTGCTAAATAATCGATATCACTTTCAGAATAGCCGCTCTTTCTGAGTGACTCTCTAATTACCCAGTAGAAATTTGGCATTGTAGTCTCTCCAAGGCGTTTCTTGAATTCTGCAGTATCTCCTTGGACAGAGAAATGATAACTCAATGTGTCTTCGGGACTCATAGGCCATTTTTTCGTTCCTCCTACCGGAACAACACACAGCTCGGAGAATGATCCGTCACCCTTGAACGCCGAAGATAGAACGACATTCTCATTATGGCCTTTCTTAAGAACCACAGCAGCTCCGCTCGCTCCTACATCAAGCATGAATGAGGTGGATGGCTCAGAAAGATCCATAAGGTCCACATTTCTGTAGCCGCTCACGAGCAGAACAGTATCAACATCGTCTTTAGCGATCATGAGACTCTTCGCCACGTCAATACCGGCCATCATAGATCCACACATCGCTTCCATATCAAAAGACCAGGCGTTTTTGGCACCGATTTCGTCAGCAACCTTCAACCCGGCCAGCCAGCATGGGTAATCTTTATGCTGAGCACCATTCCAGATTATCAGATCAATGTCTTTGGGATCCGTTCCGGCATTTTCAAGAGCTTTCAATGCCGCTTTGATTCCCAAATTGCTTGTGGTCTCTTCAGGACCAGGAACGAGCCTTCTCTTCACTCCAAATTTCAGTTCAATTACATCTTTTGGAATGCCTGTTGCCTCGGCAATTTCCTCTGGAGTCATGAAGGTCTCAGGTATGTATGTCCCGATTCCCGCTATACCAACTACTGGAAATGAACTCAACAAGATCACCCCTTATACTTTGCGCGTCGTGATTCACCTCTCATATATGAAAGATGAATCATCTCTCACTTTCAGAATACACTAAATTGACCCGGTTGCTAAGTTCATCTAATGCCGTTTAATGACAATTATCGGTGAAAGAAGATGAATAACTCCCAAATTGTCGCTTTTTCTAACAATTTTTAAGTACGAAGCCGATAATTGCCGTCATAAACTCTCCCGATTTTTCAAGGAAAGCTCCGTGACCGGCATCCTTTATAACAAGGAATTCTGAGTTTCTGACTCTTTCATGGATCATTTTCATCTCTTCTATCGGAGTAATAATGTCGCGATCGGCGCCAAGAAGTAGCGTCGGGCACTGAATCTCATCTAGTTCATCCAGAACGTTGAAATCAGGATTTGAAGAGATAAGTCTTATGAATCCTTCAAACCATTCTCTGTTGAGTGTTGATTTGAACATCTTCTGACGCTCCTTCAGCCAAGCAAGGTTTCGATTGTAGAAGTAATCTGAGTATATGAAAGGTATTGCAAGTTTGAAAAATCGCTCGCCGTCGAAAAGCTCTGCCGCTTCTTTCCATGCTTCACCGAGTTCTGCGAGATAAGGAGAGATCCTCGCCGGCGTGTTTGCAAGCACTAATGATTTGACTCTGTCAGGACTGGCAATAGCCAAGATTTCAGCGACCTGTCCGCCATAGGAAAGGCCAACTATGTTTGCTTGAGCAATTTTCAGGTGATCTAGAAGATCAACAACATCACTCGCGTGAACAGAGATGTGGTATTGCAGGTCCTTTCTTTCTGACCGGCCCTGATCTCTGAAATCCATCAAGATTAGCCTGAAATGCTTAGTGAAACCCGAGATAAAACCCGCCCATGATGGCGTTGACATCATAATGCCGTTTAGTATGAGAAGTGGTGGATTCTTCTCATTTCCATGTTCTTCAAAATAGATCTGTGTACCATCCGTTGTTTTTAATAGTGACATATCTTCACCTCCGTAATGATTATGGCACCGATTAGGGCAGTTAGTCAAAACCCTGCCCTTTGATGATAAACTCATAAAGAAGAGCCAAACACGATGCCGAGATCAGTGAATTATTCGAAGAAGGGATGGTTTGAATGTCGAAATTCATGAAGGATATGTTGGAACAACCCGAAGCAGTCAGAAAGCTGATTTCAACATCCGACGTTTTATCCGCAAAAGCAGAGGGACTGGACTTTGACAAAGTGTTATTCACCGGAATGGGGGCGTCTTTCCACGCTGCAGAAGTGGCCGCTTCCTTTCTCAGATCCTCAGGTGTCGACGCAGTAAGCTCGGAAATGTCCGAGATAATCGCTTATTCATCTACAGAACTAATCAAGAAGTATACGACAATCTTCTTAATAAGCCAGTCTGGAGAGAGCGCCGAACTAGTTAGGTTCA
Source organism: Mesotoga sp. (assembly GCA_011620045.1). Taxonomy (GTDB): domain Bacteria; phylum Thermotogota; class Thermotogae; order Petrotogales; family Kosmotogaceae; genus Mesotoga. The sequence goes on along the minus strand of WOZY01000112.1, from coordinate 13,012 downwards.
TCGAGGACAACAGGGCACTTGTACCAAGGATGGTCCTAATAACAAACAGCGGCCGGAGTAGTGCGTCAAGAAATTTCCCTGACGAGAGAGTTTTTCTTCTCAATGCGGGTAATGAGAGATCTTTGGGAGCCACAAAGACCTTTGTGAATAGCATTGTTTTGATGCTGATAATCGCGGCTTCTAAGACGGCCAGGCAGATTGACTTCTCTAAACTACCTTCCAGGATGGAAGAAGCTCTTGCACTTGATGTTTCATGGCTCGCGACTCTCCTATCTGAAAAGAGGGAGAGGATACTTGTGGCCAGAGGATTTGGAATCGGGGTAGGCAGGATGGCAAGACTAATGTTTGCTGAAGTTGCGAAAATGAGCTTGATATTCTACACAGGTGCTGCTTTCAGGCATGGTCCGGTTGAGCTTTTGATAGACAGACCGGTTGTACTTACCTTGAATCCAACCGGAGCCACTCACGACTTAATGCAGGAACTTCACAGTGACATTTCGGACAAGTGTGACTTGATAACTCTTTCTAATGCAAACAACGGGAGCGTTGAGACCGTATACATTTCCGAGGGCCTCGATGAGATACTTGCATCGATTCCCATGATGAATGTCCTTCAAAAGACCGTGGAAGAAATAGCCCGAAAGAGGGGATTTGATCCAGGAGCCGGGGTGTACGGAACGAAGGTTACTACCAAAGAGTAGTCTGATATCACTATCATTGCTCTTCAATAAGGGCTTGCATAGGGATCTGCAGAAGTAAGCCGTAGACTTCGAGTGCCGAAGTACTCTTATTGCCGAAAAGCCAGCAAAAGCCCTTCAGCTGCAAATCGAGCGGAGCACTTCAGACAGTAATGGTTCTTTATGAACTACCGCAGTAGACAGGTTATCAATCATCTCATACTTGCCATGAATCATTCTAGAGAAAGGTTGCACTTATCAACCCCACTAGCGGATGGACCTGAAGAATCTCGATTTCACTCGCGCCAGAGGCCTCAAAAACTTCTCTCATGAACGAGACGCTTGCTGGATGATCTGTCTCACTCTCTTCGAAGTAAACATCATCCCACTCGTCTTTGTGTTTGCTGGGGTCGTCAAACCACATGATATCACCTATAACGATTCTCCCAGGTCTCTTGAGCATTTCAGCCAACCCAGAGACGGCCTCCTTCTTCATCGGATCAGTAAGATGGTGAAGAGAATAGATTGCGACAACCTTATTCACATTTTGCCGAAAAACATCCGTCTCTTCACAAGGGTCCTCAAAGGAGCCCCTGAAGAATTCAACATTTTTGACACCAGAACTGGCCACATTTATTCTGGCGTCCTCCAACATCCTTCTGCTTATATCGATTCCAATTACTTTCTTGCAGTAAGGACTCGCAGCCACAGCCCATCTTCCCCGACCCGTTCCAATGTCCAGCAAAGTGTCTTCCAAATCCAGCTCAAGATAGTCGAGCGCAAGCGCCCCAACCATAGCAATTATGTCTCCCTTGAATGGGTCGATGTCTGCTATCGGGGAAGCCTCAGGAAGGTTGTCAAACACCTGCTCCAATTTTCTTCGATCATACTGATGCTCCAATTAGCTCACCTCATAATTGTGTTCATCTCTTCTTGATTATACCCCAGAGCTGAAAACTGAGAAGAAAGTGCTGGAACGGTGCTAGACGATTTTTGTCTCTGTGCCCTCTTCAAAACTCCTGTAGGCAGAACAAACTACCTTCAAGGCTTGTAATCCATCTTCCCCTATCGTAAACGGGCTTCTACCTGACCTGAGCACTTCAACAAACTCCTCAATCAATAGCTGATCCAGATTATCACCGTAATTCTCCCAGCTTGAACCACTTTCATTTGAGTAGACTTCGATTTTCGAGTTGAAGATGTCCAGAAAGAGTGTTCCCTTTGTTCCTACAATGCGCAACGTAACATCTCCCCAGTAAGGGTGTGCCCTTGGTCTCGACCAGCTGCAGTCCAATGTCATGTACTGGCCTGTCGAGAGTTTGAACATCTCCAGTCCGCAATCCTCGACCTGTATATCGTATATCAGGGTACCGAAAGTAGCGTAGACCGTTGTGAATTCACAGTCAAGAAGCCACCTCACAGTGTCGACCACATGAACGGTATGATCCATCACGGCCCCGCCTCCACTCAGCTCGGGATCCGTGAACCACCCTCCAGGCATTCTCCCATGGTTAGTCCCGACCAGGTTGATTACATCGCCCAGAAAACCGGCCCTTATGATCTCTTTGGCCTTTCTGACAGAGGCGCTGTACCTAACCGGAAAGGCCATTTGAAGTTTAACGTTATTCTCCTTGCAGATCTCCACCATTGCATTTGCGTCTTCTAGGGTTGTTGCGATCGGCTTTTCGCAGAGAACGTGTTTTCCCTTTCGAGCGGCGATCTCAACGAACTTCCTGTGAGTCGAGTTCTCGCTGGTTACTATCACTCCATCGCTTCCGGCAACGAGTTCTTCGAGATCTTCGCAGGACTTAATCCCAAGATCTCTGCATGCTTTGTTCATTCTGTATCCATCGTCATCGTAAAGCCCAGTGATCTCGACATCATTCATTCCCTTCAACGCTCTCGCATAACTGTAACCGTGCATATGCGCAATACCGAGAATCCCAATTTTCGTCATCTCAGTGCACCTCCGAGAGTTCGACCGGTCTGAGCAGTTTTGCCGACAGGTTGGCCGCCAGTGCGATTCTCAACGACTCGATGGCCTCTCTTCCGTTTACAGGTACTTCCTTGTCTTCATCTACCGAGAGTGTGAACGATTCTAGCTCAGCAGCGTAAGGATCAAAATGAGCGGGATTTTCCTGTGCGTATTTTGGTTTTCCCTCGATCGAGGTTTGCAGCTTAAGTGTCGTTTCTCTCTCGTAACTGTTGGTGATCATTCCCCTCGTGCCGATGAATTCGTAGAACGTCCCAAAACCGACGGGCATCCCGGGCGGTTCGGCCCAACTACCTTCAACGTGCACCAGAGCGCCGGACTCGAACTTCAGAATTGCCATCCCATGATCGAAAGAGCTTTTTTGCTTATCGGAACTCAGCATAGAGGACCTGGCTTCAACCGTGGTCACTGGACCAAGAAGTGTTCTGAGAAAATCGAAATCGTGTATGGATAGATCAACAAAGACGCCTCCGCTCTTTTCTGGATCTGCAAACCAATTGTCAATCCCATGAGAAGGGAAAGAGCCGCCTCTGTAGAGCCGCGCCATCACAATCTCACCGATGTTCCTTGCCACAGAGAGTTCCTTTACAGCACTGTATTGCGGAAAGAAGCGTACGACATGACCTACCATGAACTTCTTTCCGCTCTTTCCGGCCGCTTCGTCCATTGCTCTGGCGTCTCTCAGCTTGAGAGCGACGGGCTTTTCACAGAAAACGTGCTTCCCGGCCTCCAGTGCGCTGATGGCAAGATCCCTGTGAGTGAATGTCGGCGTACAGATGTCCACTATATCTATACCGTCGTTTTCAAGGACTTCCTCAAAGTTGGCAACGGCCGCTCCATAAGTCTCCGCGAGCACTCCTGCCCTGCTTGCGACTGGATCGACTATCCAGAGGGAACTCGTTTGGTTCATGGCTCTGTAGGCTCTCGCGTGGACGTTCCCCATCATTCCCGCTCCAAGTATGGCTATCGAGTGCATCGAACACCTCCTGATTAGTTCAAAAAACTATCTCCCGGAATAGGAGGAAGAGCTCCGCATTTATCAGCCGGAAACACTATAGTTTCTCCACTTTCATATTCATTACGGTCAGTTTTGCGTTTTCGAGCCCAAGGAAGTCATCCACTGAAACTCCACGAAAGTCTTTTCCAAACATTTCATATAGATGTGAAGAAATGCTGATCTCTGGTAGTCTTCCAATGAACCTTTCCCCATCAAACAAGAACGCTAGCTGGGCAGGGGTCGCAAAATGACCATCCTGAGTGAAGTCTCCGCCGCTGGCGATAAGAACAAATATGCCCTTCTGACCTCCCAGAAGCTGCTTCACGGTCTCTTCCGATTCAGAGAACTTGAGCATCGGCGTGCCAAGTTCAGGTAGCCCATCGAATTCTCCACCGGCAGAGCCAGTGAGCGGCAAACCAAAAGTGAACGCCGTCTTCTTATCTGTATACGGGGATTTCACTACACCGTTTTCGATCAAAGCGAATCGATCGGCATCATTTACCGTCCCTTCCGAATCGAAGAAGGGTTCATTGAAACCGTCCATGACATTTCTGGTCTGCAAAAGGGTGAGCTTCTCAGAGAAGACTTTCATATCAGTCTTCCCGGAAAGCAGCGATCCACCTGTTGCAAACAGCATTCCGTTAAGGGACTCATATAGCTTCTTGTAGTAGGTGATATCTTCTGACATGAACACTACCGGGTATTGTCCCTCTTCGATTCCATCGAGCCGATTCTTGTAAGCTTCACATACCATGTTAGTGAGCTCAATAAAGCTCTTCTTCTGGAACTTCCTGCCCCCATAACCTGTCATCGCATCGATAATATTCGACGATTTCTTGTCTTTTATTACGAGTGACAGACTTACCGATTCTCTCGAGGATTTTAGACTAAGGCCCAGATTGTTTCTCAGTTGGGATTCAATCTTACTACTCCTGAAGATGTGGCTGAAGCTAAACTCGGGTTGGTCGGTCCTAAGCCTTTCGAGGATCTCTTCCGTTGCTTCAAGTAGCTCCGCACTATTCTGGAGATCGGACTGGACGCATTCCTCTCGTTCCAGATCTTTCGTTGCCTCGTAAGTATACGGTATCCCCAGATCCAGAGACCGTTTAGCTCTGACGTTGAGCTCCGTTTCGTCGCATTCGCCAAGCGAACCTGCAACTCCCATCGATTTACCGTCGTAAAGCCGAACAGAAGTACGCAGAATATCCTTTTTTCTCAGTGAGCTTACACGAGTCTGAACAATTTTCACTGCATTCTCTGTATAATGGACTACCAACTTCTCTTCTGTCATAGATAGCACCTCCTTAATGAACGTTCAGCGAACGGACTCGAACAAAAGGTCCGCCAAATCCAACTGGAAGAGAAAACTGCTCCATCTTTCCACACCCTCCAAGAGAGAATGAGAGAAGTTTGAAGTCCTCAGTAAGCCCTTCTATCTCGTTCAACGTCTGGAAAACGCTCCCAGTTACAACGGAAATCTTGACCGGCTCCGTGATCTTTCCTTCTCTTATCAAATAAGCCCTGTTTGGTGCAAGCGTAAAGGTCGACATTCCGGTCCCGTGATTGAGAGAATCGACATAGACGCCATCTTTGATCCCGGAAAGAAGTTCTTCAAAAGATAGTTCTCCAGGGGATATGAAAGTTGTTGTCATCCTCACTACTGGTTCATACTCGAAGTTTACGGCTCTGGCGTTTCCCGTCAATTCCTCTTCCAGGGCAGCTGCAGTCTCTGCGCTGTGCAATCTTCCCGACAGACAACCGTCTCTTATCAGGTAAGTTTCGACTGCCTTCGTTCCTTCGTCATCGAATGCAACATGCCCAACGCCCGGTTTATTTCCGTCGTCGATGATTGAGAGTATTTCGCTTCCAACTTTTCGTCCGATTTTCCACTCTTCCATCATAGTCTTGTCTCCAAGCATGAAGTCTGCTTCGCTCTTATGCCCAAAACTTTCGTGGGCAAAGACTCCTGCTGCTTCAGGAGAAAGAATTACCGGGTATTTTCCCGGGGTGACGGGTTTGGCATGTCTTATGAATTCTTCAGAGGTCTTGACTGTCTGCCCAACTTCTTCGTCGAGATCTTTAATCGCATCCAGTGTATTTCCCGCCAGATCGAATCTATCCATGAACTGCTCTTCACCACAAACCATCTGATAGAGCAGTCTAAAACCGACCCGTTGATAATCAAATGTGAGATCTGCACCTTTGCTTGAAAAGAAGCTCTTAACAACTTTCTGATCAATATATTGACCTCTCCAGAACTTCACAAGCTCGCTCTCTCCAATGAGAGGAAAATAACTTGAGAGCAA
>WOZY01000112.1:0-6939 GCA_011620045.1 Mesotoga sp. | reverse complement strand
TCCAGAACTTCACAAGCTCGCTCTCTCCAATGAGAGGAAAATAACTTGAGAGCAAATCGTATTTTTCTCTGAGAGAGACTCGAGAGAAGTCTTCGTCTTTTTTGTAGCTCAAATAGGATCCTCTGTTGACTTCGAATTTGCGAACTATTCTGTTTTCTTCGATAGCGGGATTCCTTTTTGCAAGACTGGCAAGTCTATCCAGTTCCCCTTGAACGGAATCCAGATTCGTAGTCGAGCTATAGTACCACCTTTCTCCATCAAAGACCCTTATGAAAGCCGCTACATACTTCTGCTCTTTCATGTTATCAGTACGCCCGAGAGTAACTATGATGTCACTCTTTGAAGCGTCCTCAACTCTCACATCGGAGTAAAGATTATCCGGAAAACTATACATACTTCACCTCCAGCAATTGTTTCAACAAAAGTATATAACGGGATAGACAAACCTCGATTGAAAGATTGCCATAACCAGCCCTCCGAAGTCAGTATAGATCTGAACTCTCTATTGACTTGTACGCTTTACTCAAGAATCTCTTTTCAGTCGGACCGTCGTTTTCGATCAGAAGCCTATTTCTTTCCAAGCATCACGTGACGATTATCTAGAAGTATCTAGAAGAGTGCATGGCAAAAAGTGTTCTCATGAAGAACGCATAGCTAAATGCGATAAGAATTATCAATGTGGACTACTACTTTCGCGCAGTCATGCCCCAGTACTGAGGATATTCTGTCGCTCCTCACTCCCCTGATTTTCTTGACTTCAAGGGCACTGAAGTTTGAGATTCCTCTGGCAATCTCTTCACCTTTCAGCGAAGATATGCTTACTACCTCTCCCTCAGAAAAGTCTCCCGAAACATCCTCCACACCTACGGCAAGAAGGCTCTTCCCTCTTCTAATTGCGCCCTCGGCTCCTCGATTTATCTTGATTACCCCCTTCGGAGTTGATAGAAATCCAATCCATGCCTTGCGAGCGCCAGGCGACTCTATCGGAGTGAAGACCGTTCCAATATCTCTCCCCTTAACAAAGCCTTCAATCTGCCCGAGTTCTCTACCGTTGCATATGCAGCTTCTGATTCCGCTCGCAGATGCGGCCCGCGCGGCTCTTATCTTGGTATCTATACCTCCAGTACCCCACGACGAGCTTTCTATGTTCTTCAGTCTTTTAGACGCATCAAATATCGAGATGACTTCACCATTCTCGTCCACCACTCCTTCAACGGTAGACATCAGCACAAGCAAATCTGCCTGCCATCCAATTGCAAACATAGATGCAAGTATGTCGTTGTCTCCAAACATTATCTCCTCGGTGGATGTCGTGTCGTTTTCATTGACTACAGGGACCAGTCCAAGCTCCAGAAGTCCAATCAGAGTGTTTCTCAAGTTAAGGAACCTTTTTCTGTCGCCGAAGTCGTCCCTGTTTACGAGAATCTGCGCTATCTTCTCCCCAAAGAGACCAAAGACTGTTTCATAGAGCTTCATGAGCTGAACCTGGCCCGCTGCACAAAGAGCCTGTTTCATGTAGAGGTCACTGATTGGTTTCCTTCCTTCAAGGTAACCAAAACCGGCCGCCTTTGCTCCCGAAGATACGAGAACAACCTGGTTGTCGTTAGCCTTGAGCATAGAGATTTCCCTTGCAAGCTCAGCTATATACTTCTTGTCTATTTCTCCATTCTTTCTTACCAGCAGATTTGAGCCAACCTTAAGAACAATCCTGGACATTACTTTCTCACCTGATTGTCACCCAGTATCGTGTACTTATAGCTCGTGAGCTCTTTCAAACCAAACGGACCACGAGCATGAAGCTTCTGAGTACTTATGCCAATCTCGCTGCCAAAACCGAATTCTCCCCCATCTGTAAAACGAGTTGATGCATTGACGTAGACTGCGGCGGAATCCACAGCTTTCAGAAAACGTCTTGAGTTGGCGTAATCATTTGTTAAGATGGCCTCCGAGTGACCTGATGAGTATTTCTCGATATGCGATATCGCCTCTTCGACGTCTTCAACTATCTTCACCGCCAAAACGAGATCGAGAAACTCTGTAGCATAGTCTTCCTCAGTTGCAGGTAGCATCTTCCAGTATCTTATCGACTCAGCACAGCCTCTGAGCTCAACTCCTTTTTGGGTCAGGATCTCTGCGACACGGGGGATGAACTCAGCAGCAATCGCCCGGTGAACAAGAAGTGTTTCGACTGCATTGCAGGTTCCGGGTCTTTGAGTCTTGGCATTATCAACTATCATCACCGCTTTGTCGACATCGGCATCATAATCAACAAAGATGTGACAGTTGCCAATTCCAGTCTCTATTACCGGTATTGTGGAGTTATTGACGACGAACTTAATCAAGCCGGCCCCTCCCCTTGGAATGATCAAAGAAAGGTACTGGTTCATCTTCAACATCTCTTCAACTGCTTGATGAGAAGTGTCTTCGACAAGTTCAACTGAACCCTCGGGAAGTCCGGCCGAAGTCAGCGCTTTCTTTATTGCCGAGACAATCGCTTTGTTTGAGTTAATCGCATCACTTCCCCCCTTTAGGAGGACTGAATTGCCGGATTTTAGAGAAAGAATCGATGCGTCGACCGTCACATTCGGCCTTGATTCATAAATCATACCTATGGCACCTATTGGCACTCTTACTCTAGAGATTTGCAGCCCATCCTTCTGTACCCATGTATTCTCGATTTCGCCGACCGGGTCAGACAGAAAGACAACATTTTTGCATGACTCGATCATCCTCGCGATCCGATCTTCAGAAAGGGCGAGTCTATCGACGAGAGACTCCTTCATTCCCTTCTTTCTCGAATTCTCAACATCAATGGAATTGGCCTGCAGGATCTCCTCTTTCTGAGCTTCGAGTTCTCGGGAGATCGACAGGATCGCTTCGTTCTTCTCATCTGTACTGAGCAACCTCAGCTTTCTCGAGGCAGCTTTTACTTTCTCCCCCTTATCTAGAAGTTCTATCATTGGTCACCTCCAGCTCGGAGTTTATCTCTTTCGCTCTCAGATAAGTGTCGAACAACGCCTTCATTATGGTACCTCTCAACCCTTCTCTCTCCAGTGAATAAATTCCCTCTATGGTTGTCCCCCCCGGAGAGGTTACAAGATGACGGAACTCGCCGGGGTGATTCCCCTTCACCTTCAGAAGCTCAACAGAACCCCCCAGAGTGCCAAGAATCAGCTCTCTGGCAACATCGTAGGATAGCCCCATCTTCAAACCTACGTCTATCAAAGACTCAACTATAACAAAAACAAAGGCCGGTCCACTGCCGCTCAAAGCAGTTACTGCGGCTAGATCCTTTTCGCGCACCTCGACAATCTCACCCATCGTGAGAAGAATTCTTTCAACATCTCTCTTATCCCTTCCAGTCAGCGAACTTGAGCAGACAAAACCCGTAACTCCTCGGCCAATGGCACTCGGCACATTTGGCATGATTCTGACGATCTTTTCCAAACCCGTCTTTTGAGAAATCACATTTATTTCTATCCCTGTTATTGTGCTTATGATAATCGGGCGAGCGTTCTTGCCGTTAATTATCTCTGAGAAGAGCTCCAGACAATCCTGAGGTTTAACAGCAATGATCACATGAGTACAGTTTGAAAGAACTTCATCCGCACTCGAAGCAATCTTGACTCTGTCGTCTTCTGAAGAATAGTTTGAAAGACGTTCTTGATTTCTATCTAACAAGTAGAGTTTATCGAGATCTCGTAGCTCTCCAAGGAGTCTACTTGCAAGAATACTGCCTATGTTTCCCACTCCGATAATTCCTATTTTCATTTTCTCCTCCCCAATCATTCCTCAATAAGAACAGACAATTCTGGAGAAGTTGGAAAAAATCCCAATCAACTCCTCCTCTGAGCCAAGTGCGGTTTCTTCAGGGTGAAACTGAACACCAAACCTTGTTCCGTCCTGAGAGGCGATTCCCTGGATAAAAGTCGCGTCTCCCCACGCAATCTGGTCGTACCCGTAGGGAACATAGGGAAGACCATAGTTATGTCGTTGATATGCTTCCACTTCGCATTTCATTCCATAGAAGAGCTTGCATGAGTTATCAAGGCGAATCTTTGAGACTCCAAGCTCTCTGGATACTACAAGTGATTCCTCAGAAAGCCGGGCCAATATCTGCATTCCCAGACAAATCCCTAGAACGGGACCAGGAAAGCTCTTCACATAAGCGGCTCCCCACAACGGTGCAACCCCTTCAAAATACTCACTCATCGAAAAACCGCCCGTTAGGATGAGCCCGTCGCACCGGAATTTATCTTCAGGAAATCCTTTCAGAAAGGTTTTCCAGGTTCTGAACTTCACATCAAGCATCTCCAAAGCTCTTTCAACAGGAGATACAGCTGCCTCAAAATCAATGTCGTTAACCAAAATGCAGATCACACGACCTACCTCCGCCATTTGCGGCTATTATAGCACTTCTAGACCCACAGATTCTCTCGGACGGTATAAGACTTTTTGAATCAAACGCTTCCTGTCAAAGCTAGGCTAGAACAAATAGATCAAGTTGGAGTCTGATCGATTCGAGAACTTAGAGTCATAAGAAAGCAGAGGAGATTATTTCTGAGGCTCGTCATCTCTCATCTCGACTTCTCGGGCATCTTCTCAAGCGAGAAATATCTCTTGATCCACAGGTGTTGCGAGAATGAAGAGTGTAATGTCATTTACCCTTACTATAAGACAGCAACGGGCAAGAAATGCCGCCATCTCTTTGGGTGAGTGTCGGAAAAACTCCTCCTCGAGACTGGTGGTCTTGGTGTCCTTGACCCTCATGGAAGAATGCCTCTTGCTTCATTTGATTGACTTCAGCAATTCATTCTCTTTCATCGATAGCTCGAAATCCAACGCGAAGCCTGACCTGTTTTCCAAAAGTGAACCTCAAGAACCGGGCTCAACAGATAAACTGGAAAAGATCTCTTTCCTGCTTGATGTCTCAGAATCAGAGGAATATTCTACATCCTCTTTCCCAGCAAACTGTTGAATATGAAGACCTCGCCTCCGGATTTTGTTGTGATTGTTTTGTAGGCGATCTCATGATAAGCCCTTATTCTTCTCACCGTTCTCGTACTAGAGCGCATTGCAATTGAATCAGTTATCGCCTGATTATGTGTAAATCGTACGCCCTTCAAGAAAGAACCATCAGTGATCCCGGTTGCGCTGAAGATAACTTCCTCACCATCGATAAGATCCTTTGTCACGTAGACTCGATTGAGTTCAAAAGACGAATTATTGACCTTTTCAATCTCACCGTCATCCCTTGGCCAGCATTTCACCTGAATTTCGCCTCCCATGCACTGAAGTGCCGAGGCTGCAAGAACCGCCTCAGGCGACCCTCCTATTCCCATGTATATCTCCGTCCCTCCATCTGGCAGAGCAGTCGCTATTGCGGCAGCAATATCTCCGTCATTTATCAGCCTAATTCTAGCTCCAACAGTTCTAACTGCCTCAACCAAGGGGTAATTTCTCTCTCTGTCAAGCATAGTGACAGTCAGTTCCGATACCTTTACGCCAAGAATCGCAGCCGCAATACGAAGGTTTTCTCGTGGCGTTGCTTCTATATCAAGGTTGCCAGCAAGTTCCTTTCCAACGGCCAGCTTATCCACATAATAAGTAGGAAGAGGAGCGACTTTTCCTCCTTCAGTCGCTGCAATGACACTTAATGCGTTTGATCTTCCATTTGCTACCAGTCTCGTACCATCTACGGGATCGACTGCTATAAGTACTTCAGGATCGTCGTCACTCCATTTTCCTACACGTTCTCCTGCCGCTAGCATTGGCGCCTGGTCCTTTTCTCCTTCGCCAATAACTATTGTTCCTTTCATCTCAAGAAGATCGAGAATCCCCCTCATTGCGTCGACAGCTCTTTGATCTACGGCTTCCTTATCACCTCGCCCCAGATAGACACTTGAGAACAATGCTGCTGCTTCAGTCACCCTTACCATGTCAAGGGTTATTTCCGGAATCAATACCATCACCCCCTGCCAAATCATAGCATTGGGATACAGTTTTTTCGCCGACTTTCAACTTATTTGTGAATCAAAGCAGGAGATCCGTTTGCCGACAGCTTTCAAGTACCAATATTCTTCATCAAAGTATTATGAAGACATCTTACTGATAAATGGTTCTGCACGCTGAGTAGAATTCGACCGAGATTATTCATCAGGTGACTGGAAGATGAGCATGAAAGCTCCAACAGATCCCCTGGGAATTGAACAGTCAGAGGTGAGGAAATTTCTAAATGTTCAGAGTGAAACTGCTTTCATTTGCAACCAAACGTCAAACATCGGTGATATCATCTTGTTAAGAGCAACCCCATTGGTAGGGTGTCGGAACAATAACTGATTTCTTGGTTACGGGCAATTACGAGGAGGAGATAATATGCGTAAATTGTTGATTGCTAGCTATCTATTACTGGCTCTTGTTAGCGCGTTTTCTTTCACACAGGATCTTCCTGAGCAGGTTTTTGTTTCCCAAGGAGACGTGATTTCCGTTCTCGGAAAGCAGATAATTGAGGATTCTGGCATCTGCGCCGTCAATATTCAGGTGCCTTCTATCAACGGATTGAAAGATATGCCATTTCAGGACTATCTGAATGCAACTCTCGAATCTGAAATCGCTCAGTATAGAAGTGAAATAGAAGAGATGGCCAGGAAGGCTTTTGAGGAATCGAAGACATCTGAATGGCCCTTTAGGGCTTTCAATGTCTATGTGGTGTATTCAGCATATGTGAGCGACGGAATCCTAACCATAGATATGATCTTCAGCGAGTACACGGGCGGAGCACATCCCAATGCTTCGAGAAGAACTTACAATATTGATTTATCCAAGTCACGACTTGTGGCTTTACACAATGTTCTCGGCAACAAGGCCGCTGAAGATGCATTGAATGAGTTAATAAGATCGGAGATTAACAAGCGAGAGGACCTTTGGCCGGATTACTTC
>WOZY01000221.1 GCA_011620045.1 Mesotoga sp. | reverse complement strand
CCTTTTGTGGAGGCTTCAATTGTATGGAAATCAAAGACACAATAGATCTTCTAAAAAGCAGGGGTTACAGAATCACTCCTCAGAGAGTGGCGATTATAAGGATCCTCAAGGATCATGAAGGTCATCCGGGAGCTGAGGAGGTTTTCAGGTATGCAATACAGCTATATCCAAATATATCTATGGCTACAGTTTACAACGTAATGGAAGTCCTCGAAAAGGAAGGAATTATCAGGGCTATTGCAGTTTCAAAGAACTTGAGGCTGTATGATTCCGATATCAAACCACATAGCCACTTTATCTGTAATTCCTGTCGGAAAGTCTTCGATATTCCTTCGAATTACTACGAAGCCTGCACGAAAGAACTTCCTCTTGAACTGGCTGACTTTGAGGTAGACTCTCTCGAACTTATCTACAAGGGGCTATGTTCAGACTGTAAGAAAACGAAATAATCACTTCTTACGTTTCTTGGGGGTGCCTTAATGGAAGGACTCGATATTAATCTGGAAGAAGTCCTGAGCAGAGTAATGAATATTTCCGACCTGAATGATCTTCAGGAAGAGAAATCACGACTGATTGGGAAGCAGGGATTGATCACCTCGCTTATGAAGAAGCTGAAAGAGATTCCTCCCGAAAACCGAAGAGAATTCGGAAAAATCGTAAATGATTACAAGAAATCTATTGAGGAGGCTTTGAACTCTCGTAGAATCGAGCTTGAAGTATTGGCAAAGAGAGGGCGAGAGGAATCCGAGAGACTTGACTATACAATTCCTGGCAAAAAGAGGGATATAGGCTCTCTTCACCTGATAACACAGATAATGGAGGAAGTGCAAAGCATCTGGGTTAGCATGGGTTTCGAAGTAACTACTGGCCCTGAGATAGAGACGACATACTATAACTTCGAGGCACTGAATACCCCCGAGTGGCATCCGGCAAGGGACATGCAGGACACCTTCTATCTCCAAGACGGCAGACTTCTAAGAACTCACACTTCGCCCGTGCAGATCAGGACAATGGAGTCGAGAAAGCCGCCTCTTGCTATTTTCGCGCCTGGAACTTGTTACAGAAAGGATACTCCCGATGCGACTCACCTTCCGATGTTTCACCAGTTTGAAATCCTTTTCGTTGATAAGGGTGTCTCTGTTAGCCATTTAAAGGGTGCTCTTGATCATTTCGCAAAGAGGCTTTTTGGTGAGGACAGAAAGATACGGTTGCGACCAAGCTTCTTCCCCTTTACCGAGCCCAGTTTTGAAGTAGATGTAAGCTGCGGAATATGCGGAGGATTGGGATGTAGAAGTTGTGGTGGAAGTGGATGGCTTGAAATCTTGGGAGCTGGAATGGTTCATCCGAATGTTTTCAAAAACGTCGGGTTCGATCCGGAAGTATGGAGCGGTTTTGCAGCCGGGACCGGTCTGGAGAGAATTGCGATGCTGAAGTATGACCTTGAAGACATCAGAGATCTTCTTCGAAATGATAGACGTTTCCTAAGGGGTTACAGGAGGGCCGTAATATGAAGCTGTATCTCGAATGGCTTAACGAATTCATTGACGTAACCGACAAGACTCCCGAAGAACTCAGCAATAGCCTTTCGCTAAGCGGTACAGAAGTTGCCGGAATCGAGTATCCCTGGAAATACGTCCAGGGAGCGGTAGTTGGAAGAATTCGATCGACAAGGCCTCACCCTGAGAGTGAGCGACTCTTAATAACTGAAGTGGATATCGGTTCACGCGAAGCTGTGATCGTTACCTCAGATATGACTGTCAAGAGCGGGGAAATAGTAGCGGTTATGCCCGAAGGCTCCTCGCTTTCCGGTGAGAAAATAGAGAAGAAAGAATTCCTTGGTGTCGAATCGGAAGGGATGTTTCTGTCTCTGGAAGAACTCCGGCTTGAAGACAAATCTCTCACAATAATGCGATTGAAAGAGGGGCGACTGGGAGAATCTGTTGTTGAATTTCTCGGACTGGATTCGGCGGTAATAGAAGTAGAGTTAACAGCTAATCGAGGCGACTGCCTTTCTACAATTGGTATGGCAAGGGAGCTTGGCGCGATCTATGAGAGAAAAGTAGAGAAACCCGGTGTGGACGAATCAATCGAGTCTGGAGAGGATCCGGTACTGAAAGTGATATTGAGAGACAGTGGCTGTAGCAGGTACACGGCTCTCCTTATGAATGATGTGAATATCTCTGATTCTCCTCTATGGATGAAGAAGAGATTGGTTGCGGCCGGCTTAAGGCCGATAAACAATGTTGTGGATATAACAAACTATGTGATGCTTGAGACGGGACATCCAATTCATGCCTTTGATGTCGAGAGAATCGGATCGACCGAAATTGTTGTTCGTGAAGCGAGAAACGGTGAAAAGCTGAAACTTCTGGATGGTAAGATTGTCGAGCTTGATAGCAACGACATGCTCATAACTAATGGTGAGACGCCGCTCGCACTGGCCGGAGTAATGGGTGGAGAGGATTCCGGAATCTATTTGACAACGAAGAATGTACTGCTCGAAGTTGCCGTTTTCGATCCCGTAAGAATTCGTAAGACGGCTAGAAAGCTTGGGATTTCGACAGACAGTTCGTACAGATTTGAGAGAGGAATCGATTATGAAGACTCTCTCTATGTTATGAAGCGCCTGGCAGACTTGATGAAACAGTTGGCCGGCGCGTCGGTTGGCTCGAAGATCGTTGATGCTGGTGGGGTGATTAAGACAGAGCCCATAAATCTGAGAGAGTCATTCATAACCCAAACACTGGGTGGATCAGTGCCGATAGAGAAGACAACCAGCATATTGAAAAATCTGGGATTCAAACCTGAGAAGACAGAAAGTGGCTGGAAAGTTACACCACCTCCATTCAGAGCGTACGATACGAAGCAGGAGGTCGATCTTGTCGAAGAGATCGGCAGGATCTACGGCTACGACAATTTCGAAAATGAACTTCCAAGAATTCTCCCAATTTCTGAAGGGGTTCCTGAATCTCTGAAGAGACAGAAGAAATTGAAGGAACTGATGGTTGCATTTGGATTTGATGAGATAGTGACTTACAGCTTCATAAACCCCGACGAGATTTCGAGAATCGATGCGAGTGTCGAGCATTTGGATCTTGCGAATCCGCTTTCGATGGATATGGCAGTTATGAGGCCTTCTCTGATCTATAATCTCTTGTCTGCAACTTCTTATAATTACAGAAGGCAGAACAGAGATATTAAACTTTTCGAGGTAGCTTCGGTTTTTGATCCAAAGAAAGAGCAGGGGGAGACAACTGCTCTCGGTTTCGTCTCGACCGGCCGTGAGAACCCGCTGGATTATTCCGACAAGAGAGTAGTCGACTTTTTCACCGTCAAGGGGATAGTTGACGAGTTCTTTTCGCTATACGGTTTGACCCCCTCATTCAGTAGTTTCTCGACTCCCTGGCTAGAAAAGGGCAAGGCCGTCTCGGTCGAAATCGAAGGAGTGAATGTTGGGTTCTTTGGTGCCGTTGACATTTCTATTGCCGATTCGCTCTACGAAATCAAGAGTGGCGAGGTGTATATTGCGGAGCTCAATTTAAACTTAGTAGAGAGCATGATGAAAAAGTTTGCCGGCGCAAAGAAAATCTCCCCTTTCCCGAGGGTCTTTAGGGATCTCTCTTTTCTGGTACCGCATTCCGTTAAGTATGGAGATTTGGAGGCTCTTATAAGCAAGACTCTTGAAGGAACCTCCTTTGGAGAAATGAGAGTATCCGATCTCTACAATGGAAAGGGAATAGAGCCTGGATATAAGAGCA
>WOZY01000291.1 GCA_011620045.1 Mesotoga sp. | reverse complement strand
TTCGAACTGCTGAATCTCCTCTCTACAAGCGGCCTTATGAAGATTGTTCATAATTGCGGTCACGAGATGATAGCCGACTTTGAATCAGAGTCACTTGTCTCGGTTGTATCTGAGAGTTTTATTAGGCATCATTCTCCTCTACTGATGGATGAGGAGCTGGTAATACATATAAAGATTGAATCCGTTTCTGACAATGCCGAGGTCCGATTTTCGGGGTCGGTAGACCAACTTGGTTCGGAAGCAGGTTTTTTTGAGTTCTCGCGGAAATTCATCTCTGCTGACTTTCTCAGGAGAGTGTTTGGTGCGTAGACCGAGAGACAAAAGAAGCTGGGACGAATACGAATTAGTTTCTAAGCTAAGATCTAAAGAACGATTTATTCAAGATATGGAGAGTTTCGGGGATGTAAGAGTAGCACTCATTTATCCAAACTCTTATGAAGTGGGAAGCGCAAGTTTGTCAACGCATGTGTTGCTGAAGAAGTTCAATGAAGTAGGCAGTGTGAGAGCGGAAAGGTTTTTTTACAGTAGAGGTTTTTCGAAGTATTATTCTTTTGATTCACTTACGCCCCTCGATGAATTCAGGATATGGTCTTTTTCGGTGCATTATGAACTTGATTTGCTAAACGTCTTTGACATTCTTAATAGGTTCTCCATTCCCCTCAAGAAAGAGGAAAGGAACAGTTTTCACCCAGTCGTCGTTATTGGTGGAGCAATGACTTACTTCAGTAACGCCATGCTCTCCGAAGTTGGAGATGTTGTCCACAAAGGTGATTTGAGCGAAGGGTTCCTCGATTGTCTCTCTTCTGTTGACCATCGAATGAGTAGAGAAGAGATTGTCGCTACCATGACTACAAAACGAGTGGAACCGGCCTTCTCCAATTCTCTTGGAGAAAGTGTCTTCATTAGTCCAGATTCTGTGTTTGGAGATCGTTACCTAATCGAAATCGGCAGAGGATGCTACAGAAAGTGCAAGTTCTGTGTAGCAGGGCACAGATTCGGTAGGCCAAGGTTTAGAGGATTGAAGGATACCATCGAGCTCATGGATTCCGTTTCTCCCATAACGAAGAGATTTGGCCTTGTGGCAGCGACGGTTACAGACTATCCGAATATTGATGAGGTAGCCGAACACTGTATAGAAAAAGGTTATGAGCTGTCCGTTTCTTCACTCAGGCTGGATTCTCTTTCAAACACTCTACTGAAGGCGCTTAGACTCTCTAAACAGAGCTCATTTACAATTGCCCCTGAAGGAGGTAGTCAGAGAATGAGAGATGCTTTTGCAAAGGGGATAAGCGACAGAGATATTCTGAAGGCACTTGAACTTGGAAGGGAGAACGGTTTCCGGAGGGTGAAAATGTACTACATTTTTGGTGCAGCATTTGAAGACTCTGAAGACAGGCGGGAGATAGTGAAAACAGCCAAAAAGGCTCTAGGCATGGGATATACAAATGTAATTTTGAGTCTCAATCCTTTGATTCCGAAACCGGGAACTCCATTTGAAGGGATGCCAATGGAGCCAATAGGAAATCTTAGAAAGTATGGAAGGGTGATTAGATCGGAATTGGCATTAGAGGGAATAAAAATTGATTTCGAGAGCCTTAGAGAGTCGCAACTTCAATTTGCCCTCGCCAATATCGATAAAGAAAGCTCTGGAGAATTACTTGGATACGTAGAACGTGGAATTGATCCAACACCTATTCTGAACAAATATGCAGAAGAAGTGAATTCGAAACGGAAGGAGTGGAATAAGCATGGCAAAGAAGAGTATTCTGGTCGTTGACGATGAGCCTTCGATCGTGGAACTCCTTACTTTCAATCTTAAGAAGGAGGGCTACGACGTACTTAAAGCCTATGATGCCGAAGAAGCATTGAAGATCGCCGAAGATAACGAAACAGACATGTTCATCGTCGATATTATGCTTCCTGGAATGGATGGATTCGAACTCGTCAGAAATCTTAGAGCTACTGAAAAGTTCAGACAGACACCTGTAATATTTTTGAGTGCTAAGAGTGAAGAATTCGACAAGGTGTTGGGGCTTGAGCTTGGAGCGGATGATTACATCACTAAACCATTTAGTGTAAGAGAAGTGTTAGCTAGAATTAGAGCAGTCTTTAGAAGAATTCAGCAGAGCGCTCAGGCAAAAGAGGAAAGGCCAAAGAAGATACTTGCCAGAGATTTTGAGATCGATACCGAGAAGTATGAAGTGAGAGTCAGGAACAGAATGGTCAGTCTCACTCCCTTGGAATTCGAGCTTCTGAGGTTCTTAGCCGAAAACGAGGGAAAAGTATTCAGTCGGGATGTTCTTCTCGACAAGCTCTGGGGATACGATTACTACGGCGACACCAGGACTGTTGACGTACATATAAGAAGATTGAGAACGAAGATCGAAGAAGACGCTTCTAATCCGAAGTATATTATTACTGTTAGGGGAAAAGGTTACAAGTTTAGGGATCCCGGAAAGGAAGACTGATTCGTTGCTTTATGCTGTCCTCGCTACTGTTGCGGTGATAGCTTTTCTCTTTGTGATTCTGTTCAGACACGAAAGACAGAAAAATGAGAGATTAGAAGCCGCTAAAAGGCGCTTCGCGGACCTCGTTGAAGTTCCAAGAAGCTCCGAGTTTATCTTCATCTATAAGAAGGTTCAGCAGCTGATCTCGAGAATGGAAGAGGAGATGTCCTCTCTTAAAGCGAGAATCGAATATCTCGTCACGATTTTCGATAATCTGAGCGACGCTTTCTTGATAGTAGCAGAGGATGGAAAGATAGAATACGCAAATAAAGCCGCACAAGAGTTGTCAAGTAAGCAGATAGTTGGAAGAAAAATAAGCGAAGGGATAGACAACTACTACATCGGTGATCTGTTTGAAGACTCGGTTAGAACTCAGGAAAGTCAGGAATCCGAGATAACTATCTACTATCCCAAGAGAACGATAAGAGAGTGCAAAATAATGAGAGTGCCTCTCAAGAACGACGTTAGATACCTCATACTTTTGCGAGACATAACTAAAGAAAAGGAAGTCGAGGCAATGAGAAGAGACTTTGTTGCCAACGTTTCTCACGAACTGAGGACACCACTGACATCAATTCATGGATATGCTGAAACACTTGCTGAAGATGATCTCGAGGACAAAGAGACGGTCTACAGGTTTCTCTCGATTATTGAAAACGAATCTGCCAGAATGACGAGATTGATCAACGACTTGCTTGATCTCGAGAAGCTTGAATCCGGTGAAGCTCCTTTCAGTAAGGAAGATGTCGAACTTGGAGAAGTCGTCAAATACGTTATGAGGATTGTTGAACCGCTCGCGAGCGAGAAAGATGTCTCTGTCAACGTTGACATGGAAGAGGGAATCTTTGTGGAGGGCGATTTTGACAGACTCGTACAGCTTCTTCTAAATCTGATTGACAACGCCGTTAAGTATACTTCTGCAAAGGAACACGGGCTGCGAGAAATCTGGCTGAGAGTTTATGCGCAGAACAACTATGCGATGATAGAAGTAGAAGACACTGGAGTCGGGATACCTGAAGATTCTTTGAAGCACATTTTCGAGCGCTTCTATAGAGTGGATAAGGCACGATCTAGAAAGATGGGCGGTACTGGCTTGGGACTGGCAATCACGCGGTTCATCGTCGAGAAACATGGAGGTACAATTTCCCTTGATAGTGAATATGGAACCGGAACAATTCTGAAAGTTAAGCTGCCACTTAAGAAGGTGTTTGAATGAGGACATATGACATAATCATGAAGAAACGAAACGGTCTCCCGAACTCAAAGGAAGAGCTCTATTTCCTTA
>WOZY01000121.1 GCA_011620045.1 Mesotoga sp. | reverse complement strand
TCACTAAAAAGCAGAAGGATATTTATACTAAACTGGGTATGAAATCACCCTCGTTATAATTTCCGGAAATGCAGGTTGTAGACATGAGTCGGTAGAAGCAGCAAGAAAGATGATAGACGAGGTGTGGGTCTGTCTTACCTGCAATCCAGATCTCAATGGAATATTTATTGAAGCAACGGTGACAGATCGCGATCAATCTGCAAGATGCAGTATATCCTGTAGTCGCACTAACGTAGTTTTTATTGAAGTAGACGGAGAGGCTCTCTCTTCAGAAGAAGGGGGAATAACGTCGACAGCGCTGGATTTCACTCCAGAAGAAATCTTCGGGTCTGTGGCAGCTATCACTGAAAAGGAAATCGAGATGTTATTCAAAGGAATAAATGTGAATCTTAGAATAGCTGAATTTGGTCTCAACAGAATTTTTCCTTCAAAAGAAGTGAGCAGCGATTTCGAAAGCGGAAGTTTGGGATATAGAATTCGAAGATACTGTCTAGCAGCTTCGGCGGCTATAATGTCGGCGCACCCCTGCCAGTTATGAGTAGTGGTGGAAGCGGTAATCAGGGCATAGTTTCTACACTTCCCGTAGCTCTCACTGATCTTCAGTTCGGAAAGAACAGAGTGCAGATAGCAGCAGCAGTAGCGTTGAGCCATCTATTCTCCAGCTACATAAAAAACAAACTCGGAAGGGTTGCCCCAGTTTGCGGGTGTGTTACGACTGCCGGAACGGGAGCTGCAGCAGGAATTGCCTGTCTTCTTGGAGGAACAAGGGAAAACATTGAACAGGCAATGCCTATTATTCTGTCGAGCACGACGGGAATAATGTGCGAAGGAGCGAAAGAGAGCTGCGCGCAGGAAGCCTACAGTTGTGCTTTGCTGGCCATGAACAACCTAGGAGTAGCTTCCGATCAGGGATTCATAGCCCCTACTTTAGACGGGTCCATTGAGAATATTCGGCTTTTTCTTTCAAAGGAGATGTCCAAGATAGACTCTGCAATAGTTGAAGTGCTTGAAGAAAGATAAGAAATTGAGACTCCTGAGCAAGTAAAGCACCCAATCTTTCGCACTACATAACTTCTGCTACCGAAAAGCAAAATTAACGAGATTTCTTGATCTCTGCTGGAAGATCATTACTTGAGTGTCCTTCGATGTCTTCAAACTACTGGTCAGATGTTCTTTACTCGCCAAAACTGTTGACTAGCTTTACTTAACGTCACAATTCAATTCTGAACAGCTAGCATCAGACCATCCGCGATTCTATCCTCTCTACTCTCATGGTGTCCCAAGGTCTTCTCGGTCGGCTTGCATGTACTCTTCAACAACAGAGTTCAAATCCGAACTGTCTCTTCCAATTACCCTCGATTCATCCATAAGCTCCCCAAATAATGAAATAGACTTGAGACCTGACCCAGTAACAACCGCTACTACAGTCTCTTCTCCTCCAACAATGCCTTCTTCAAGAGCTCTAGCAAATCCAGCCACAGAAGCCGCTCCGGTTGATTCGGCAAACACTCCTTCAGACCTCGCAAGTATCATGGCCGCCTTATTCATCTCCTCATCGGAAAGAGTTAGAGCATAACCTCCAGATTCTTCAATCGCTTCAAGAGCCCAATCTCCATCAAGGGGGTAAGGAACACCAATTGCTGTGGCTTTTGTATTAGGCTTTTCCCATCTCTCAACTCTGCGCTTTTTTTCTTTGAAAGCTCTTACAACAGGTGCGCACCCTTTGGCCTGAACAACGAGTAATCTGGGGAGCTTGTTTATCATCCCGGCAACCTTCATCTCCAAAAAGCCCTTCCAGGTGGCAGCCGCGAGACCGGCTCCACCCGCCGGTACAATTACCCAATCGGGGCTACTCCACCCAAGATCCTCAGCTATCTCGTAAGCGATTGTCTTGGTTCCTTCAATGTGATACGGATTGACTGCGGCGGCTGTAGTTAAATGAGTCCAATCGAAAGTCCCAGAAAGTTCATTGACTAAATCAATACACTCGCTAACGGTACTCTCCTTCACAAGAATCAGTCTTGCTCCGTACAACACAGCTTGAATGTTCCTCTCCATAGGAGTATCTTCAGGCATCACGACGAGACAATCAAGGCCTGCCCTTGCCGAATACGCGGCGACTGCCGGGCCTGCATTTCCGTCGGAGGCAATGGCAACAAGTCTGGAACCAGTTTCAAGTGCTTTGGTGACTCCAATTGACGCTGGACGATCCTTGTAGGTGCCTGTCGGATTCTGGGTTTCATCTTTCAAAAGGAGTCTTCCCGAAAATCCAAATCTACTGCGGAGCCGATGACTATCTGTCAGAGGAGTTCCGCCTTCCCCAAGCGTAACGCACGAACCAAGATCATCAACTGGAAGTAACTGATGATACTTCCACATACCGGATAAACTACTATCCAAGAAACCAGAGGACTTTATCTCTCTAATCCTCCTGTAAAGATACTTCAAGGTTTTTCCACACCGTGGACACTCTGCAATGCCAATAGAATCACTGCGCTGAAACCCACAGCTGCTGCAACTCTGCAAATAATCTCTCATTTCCATTTTTACCTTACAACTCTACCTGAAACATTTCCTGCAAGAAGTTTCTCAACCTCATCTCTAGAGACAAGATTAAAGTCCCCTTTGATAGTGTGTTTGAGGCATGAAGCTGCCACTCCGAATTCAAGCGCCTTTCTTGGCTCCCAGGAGTTGTTTAGGCCAAAGATTAGCCCCGCAGCAAATGCATCTCCTCCGCCAACACGATCAACTATGTTTATGTCGTACCTCGTTGACAGCATGAATTCGTCACCAAATAGCAGGGATGCGGACCACCTGTTGAAATTAGCATTTACGCTTTCCCTGAGGGAAATCGCAACCCCCTTTAGATCAAACTTATCTCTTAATTTCTTTGCAACAGCCTTATACCCCTCCACGCTTAGCTTGCCATCGCTTACCTCTGTTCCCTCTGCCTTTATTCCAAAGACCGATTCGCTGTCTTCTTCATTCGCAAAGAGGACGTCGATGTTCTTCATAAAAGAAGTCATTACCTCTCTTGCCTTTTCTTTGCTCCACAGTCTCGCCCTGTAGTTTAGGTCGCAAGAAACAGTGATTCCTCTGCTTTTGGCTTCTTTCAGAGCCACATCGCACACTTCGATCAATCCCTCGCTCAGCGCCGGAGTAATGCCGGTGAAATGGAACCAGGAGGCATCAGAGAAAATCTCTTCCCAATCGAAATCTCCGGGCTTTGAATTGGCGAAAACCGAATTGTCGCGGTCGTAAATGACTTTCGATGGCCTCTGGGAATAACCATATTCGTAAAAGTACTTGCCTAGCCTCCCTTTATCTTTCTGAACAAAACCCGTATCTACACCTTGAACTTTTATATTGCCAATAGCCGCATCTCCAAATTGATCGTCCGACACTTTAGACACGAAACGACTATTTCCACCGTACCTTGCAATAGCAACTGCAACATTAGCTTCGGCTCCGCCATACACAACCTCGAAATTCGTGGCCTGTTCAAATCTCTCTCCCAACGGAGACGCAAGTCGCATCATTATTTCCCCAAAAGTTACAACCTTAGCCATTAGATAATCCTCCTCGTGGTGAGAACACGCTCTGCAAATCCCATTAAACAACTCTGCACTGACACAACGCAAACCGCTAGAAATTTCACTATGATAGATTTCTTAGAAAGAAAAGCATTTTCACTATTCTAGAATTATACAAAAACCAATTCGATTCTCAAAACTCTCCGATATGCATCACAAATAATCTACTCGAAAAGGGTAACGGTGCATCAAAAATAAAACTACTCGAAAGGTAAGGATTAAGGGGAT
>WOZY01000027.1 GCA_011620045.1 Mesotoga sp. | reverse complement strand
GGAGGGAAAGTCAGCGATAGATGCCCTTGAAGTAACGAGGCAGAGATGCTGGCAGGATACTCTAAGTTGTCAAGTATAGAATTAGAATGACAGTCTTTGGTTGTTGCGATAACGCCACATATCGTCATGCTGAAGTAAAAGCCGTTCTTGGTCCTTCGTCCAAGACCATGAATCCTTCCTTCGGGAAGAACGCTTCTTAGTCCCGACGTTACGCGTCCAGGTTATTCGTTCTTGCTCCAGCATTCCGTCATGCTGAGCTTGTTTCAGTATCCTGCTCTTTGTTTTGATTTTGACCAAAAACGAAGAACAGATCCTCGCTCTGAAAAGAAGAACAGGCACTCCTCGGCGAACGGAGAACCATTCAACGGCCAACCAGTTTCTCTTGAACTTTCGGACGCCCAACCACGGTTTCTCGAAAGCCCAGATCCTGAACAGGAGCACGAGGATGACAAAATAGGTTCGTTCTGATCAGATCACTTTGATTTGCTTGCTCTTTTTCTTTGGTTTTTGCCTCCTGGTGCGTAAGCGCCAGCATCACTTCCCCGGAAGCCCTTCCGGGCATCACTTCCTCGCGTCAGCGAGCCTCACTTCCTGCCGGAGGCAGCATCACTTCTGATCTTGATGCCACCAACCCCCGACCTCCGACCCCTAACCACGGTCTTACAACTCACAACTTGGAACTTGCAACTGATCCCTTGCTCTTCCAACCTCGAACCACCAACTCCCGACCCAGGCTCTCTCTTGTCAAAGATCCACGATCTTCCCTGGATTTAGTATGTTGTTTCGATCAAAGGCCTTTTTTATGCCTCGAATTAGGTCAAGTTGCGCTTTGTCTACGATTGATGCGAGGTATTTCTTCCTCTTGATACCTATACCGTGTTCTCCGCTGATGCAGCCCCCTAACTCTGTGGTTACGTCAAAGAGCTCTTTCTCGGCCAGTGGGAGATTTCTGTCCCACTCTTCCTGCGGAAGGTCTCCCTTTATGAAAGTGACATGGACGTTTCCGTCACCGGCGTGGCCAAAGGCAATCATTTCCAGCCGGCGCTTCTTTGCGATCTCTTCAGAGCGCTTTATTAACTTGGGTATGTTTGCCATCGGAACGGAGACGTCTTCCATACTATGAACCGGGCTTATTGCCGCCAGTGCCTCCGCAATCGACTTTCTGGCCTTCCATAGTTTGTCTCTTGTATTCCGGTTGTCTGCCACGAAGGCTTCAAGACCGCCTGCTTCGATAGCGGCTTCGCCGAGCTTGACGTAATCATCGAATATTGAATCCTTGCTGTTGCCTTCGACTTCAATTATCAAGTGAGCGCCGGCATCGGAATACGGGAATTCGATATTCAGGAAGCTGCAGGCTGCCCTTATCGACGAGCCGTCCATAAACTCCAGGGAAGTAGGGACAACACCGGAACCGCTCATCAGACCAGGTACTGCGGCAATTGCCGTATCGATATCCGGGTACGGTACGAGCAGTGCCACGGAATACTTCGGCTTTGGCAGCAGCCTCAACGTTATTTTCGTGACAATTCCAAGTGTACCTTCAGATCCGACCATGAGATGAACAAAGTCCAGACCGCTGACATCCTTCAGTATCTTCCCTCCGAAGTCCGTGACCTCGCCCGAGGGCAGAACTACCTCAAGGCCGTAAACATGGTATCCTGTCGGTCCATATTTCATGACTTTGTTTCCACCGGCATTTTCCGCAACGTTTCCCCCGATCGAGGAGCTCTCGCTGCTGCAGGGATCGCCTCCGTAAACGAGGTTATGCCTGTCTGCCAGTTTCTGAATTTCGCCGGTTATCACTCCCGGTTCAACGGTGATCATCATGTTTGCTTCGTCGAACTCAAGAATCCTGTTCATCTTCTCGAAACTCATGACGATTCCACGGTACGAAGGCACTGCTCCTCCCGAAAGGCCCGTTCCCGCACCCCTTGGCGTAACTGGAATCAAGTGCCTGTTTGCGAATCTCATGATCTCCGACACTTCCTCAGTACTTACTGGGAATGTGACGATCTCCGGTCTCACGGCTTTTAGTTCCGCCGTCTCGTCTCTCGAATATGTATCCAGTGACTCCTCATCGTATTTGACCGGGAACTTGAGAAGAGATTGCAGCTCTTCAATCAGGCCTGCGTTCAGCTGTCCGTAAGTCATCTCTTCACCTCCGACTCAAGGGACTCGGCAAGTTCATTCAGAATCTCGACCGCGTCTCCAACAAGCCCAATATCTGCAAAGTTGAAAATAGCAGCATTCCTGTCTCTGTTTATCGCAACGATGAACTCCGCTGTCTGCATCCCCGCAATATGCTGAACGGCACCGGAAATACCTGCAGCAATGTAGATCTTCGGTTTGACTGTGTGGCCGCTCAATCCGACTTGAGCTTCGTGTCCGATCCACTTCGAATCAACGATCTTTCTTGAAGCGCCGATGGTTCCATTAATCATTTTTGAAAGCCTGTAGATCGGTTGCATGTTTTCGACCTTTCGAAGTCCCATGCCTCCGGCGATTATCACTTCGGCGTCCTGAACACCCTTCTGACCTTCTCCTATTGGATGGAACTCAATGAGTTTCGCTACCGTTTGGGTTAAATCCGGAGTCACGTCAAAGTGAACCAGCTCACCTTTGCTTTGATATGCTTCCTTCAAAGCCGAGAATGTCTTCGGTCTGACGGTGGCCATCTGAGGCCTGTGATTCGGGGTCTTTATAGTTGCCATTACGTTGCCGCCTATAGCAGGCCTCGTCTGAAGAAGGTTTCCCGTTTCCTCCTCTATATCGAGACCGGTGCAGTCGGCCGTCAGGCCTGTCTTCAAGAGAGCCGCCAGTCCGGGCATATAAGTTCTGCCGGAAGTTGTGGCCGGTGCCAGAACGATTTCCGGTGCGAACTCTCTTACGATAGCAGCCAGAGTCTTTGTAAATGGTTCGAAGTTGAATCTGCCGAAGCTTCCGTCCACCGCCAGGATGATTCGATCAGCCCCACCTGAGAAGAGAGCGTTAGCTTCATCACCTTCGATACGCTTGTCGGAGAGGAGCACTACGGAAACCGCAAGAGGCCGCTTTATGGATAACTCCCTTGCTTTTCCAAGTAGTTCGAATGTACTTGAATGGATTTCATTTCCTCTTCTCTCTGCGATTACCAGGAGATCACTCATGGTTCACCTCCAGATA
This sequence comes from Mesotoga sp., assembly GCA_011620045.1. GTDB lineage: Bacteria > Thermotogota > Thermotogae > Petrotogales > Kosmotogaceae > Mesotoga. The sequence continues at coordinate 15,760 of WOZY01000027.1, read as the reverse complement.
GGGTACTAACCTCTTCTTTATCTCATCTATTCCATCTCTGATTTTGCTTCCCTCATACATCTCAACCTTCCTGGAGAGCTTCGGAGTTCCTATTCTTACTACCCTTGTGGGTGATCCTTTCAAGCCGATCTCCGATGGATCTATTCCAAGAAAATCGTTACCGATCCGCTCTACTGAGGCCTTTCTGGCGAGTTTCTTTCCATTCAAGGTGGGGAGTCTGGGTTCATTGACATCCTTAGTCACCGAAACAAGCGAAGGTAGGGGTAGCTTCCATACTTCCTTCCCATCTTCCACTTCGCGTTCGATTGTTATACCCGATTCATCGAGCTTAACTATCCTCGAAACATAAGTAGCAACAGGAATGCCCAGCATTGCACCGGTTTCAGGGCCGACCTGGCCAGTTTCTCCGTCGGTAGCCTTCTCGCCGGCCAGGATCAGGTCGAAGGGACCTTTCAACTCCGCAAACCTAGCAAGAGCCATGGCTGTTGCCCACGTATCCGCACCTGCAAACTTACGATCTGTCAGAAGAACCGCCCTGTCTGCTCCCATTGCTATCGCTTCCTTCACGGCCTCTTCAGCCACAGGAGGTCCCATAGAAACGACCGTAACAGAGTGATCTCCAGTCTCTTTGATTCTCAATGCCGCTTCCAGCGCGTGTAAGTCGAGAGGATTGATAACAGTACCAACACCTTCTCTTATCATTGTTCCCGTCTCTGGATTTAACTTCACTTCATCAGAATCTGGGACCTGTTTTAGAAGAACAAGAATCTTCAAATTAATTCCCCCTAACTGTATATTCTCCATTCAATATTAGTACACGGGCCAATTACTTTCCTGGCCGAAACTCAATTGTGGAACGGTGCTCTTAGAGTAGCTTCTTGTGCGCCTTATTGATAAACTCCGAAATTGTGGATGTCTATCATTACCAAAATACTAATTACTCGATTTAATTATTAGCACTAAGTGCAAATGCAAATTTGCAGATAGTGAATACGCTTGAATTTGTGATCATAATATTACTTTGAAGTTAACAAGAATTACTAATTGTTATATTCCGTATCGATAAACTAGATTCACAAATGATTCTCACGTAATGACGAGGTCTTTCGAACTTCTATTATTTGTAATGATTGTGCTATTATATCTCTAATCGGGGTGAATCGATGAAGAACAGGAAGACTTTCTTGATGCTTGTCATGATTCTTTTGTGTGCTTTTGTTTTCGCAGATAAGCTCACTTTTGGCGGGGATAATGCATATCCTCCGTATGAGTTTGTTGATGAAAACGGTGAGCACACTGGATTCAATGTGGACTTGATGAAGGCCGTTTCTAAAGCCGCCGAATTGGATATAGAGATTAGGCTCGGTGAATGGAATCTCGTGGTCGAAAAGTTCAAGTCGGGAGAGCTCGACGGGCTAATCGGCATGGCAATCACTCCCGAAAGACAGAGGATATACGGTTTTTCGATTCCCCACAATAGTCTCCACATGGTGATCTTCTATAGGAAAGGTTCCAAAGAGCCTACCGTAGATGATCTAAGAGGAAAGGAAGTCGTCGTACAGCGAAATGGGGTCATGCACGACTATCTCCTGGAGAACTCTATAACAGATGAGATTGTCGCGGTTGATTCTCCTCTTGAAGGACTCAAGTTTCTCTCATCCGGAAAGGGAGATTATGGTCTCTTCGAGAAGTACCAATGTCTCTACTTTGCCAAAGAGAACAAGATCGATAATCTTGAAGCCTCGAGCATGACGGTCTTCGATAGAGATTACGCTTTCGCAACGGCAAAGGACGACTTCGCTCTTCTCAATAAGTTGAATAAAGGACTCCTGCTTGTAAGGGAGAGCGGCGAGTACAGAGATATATTCGAAAAGTGGTTTGGCTCGGCAAACTGGTTCGAACAGCATAGGAGGAATCTGTTGGTGACCGCAGGAATTCTCGTTTTCTTTGTCATTGGTCTGTTTGTCCTCTGGTTCTGGAATCACACTCTTAAAGTACGTGTCAAGGCAAGAACTGAGGAGCTTGAAAGAAAAGCGATCGAGAACGAAGCGCTGAGAGCGAAGATAAGAAGTCTCCATGACATTGCTTTCAAAATGGAAAGTTGTACAGAGGAAGAGGATGTTTTTGATCTAATAGTGAAAGCGGCCACAGAGATTCTGAGTTTTGATTATTACAGTCTTGATGTTGTTGAAGGAGACTACCTGGTAGTTAAGAGACACTCGGATAACATAGAGGTCAACTCTCGTGTTCCGAAGTATGAGGGAATAGCGGGAAGAACATTGAGAACAGGGAAGACAATTATTCTGGACGATGTTTCGAAAGAAGACGACGCCATGCCTTCAAGCAGCAAAATCAAAGCTCTGTTAAGTGTTCCGATTGGAACGATCGGAGTATTTCAGTCGGTGACTATTGAGTCTGGCAGTTTCAACAATGAAGACGCGGAGCTTGCCGAGTTACTGATGTTTCATGCTTTGGGCGCCTTTGACAGAATAAGGAAGACAAAGGAGATTCGTTTTCTTGCATTCCATGATTCTCTTACTGGTCTTTACAATAGGACGTTCTTCGACGAGGAAGTGTCAAGAGTCGACACCTTCAGAAACCTACCCATATCCGTTATATTCGCAGATGTTAACGGTCTGAAATCTTTGAATGACAGCTTCGGCCACTTCTATGGTGACGAATACCTCAAGACAATATCGAGAGTTATAAAGGATTCATGTAGACACGACGATCTAGTTGTCCGCTGGGGAGGGGACGAGTTCGTCATACTCCTTCTTAAGGCGGAGACAGACCAGGCCGAGGAGATTGTTCAGAGGATAGAGGAAAACCTAAGCAAGATCGAGGCTTTCTCCGTAGAACCCAGTGCTGCCTTCGGTATTTCAACAAAGAGAGATCAGGAGAGGGATTTCGAAGATGTGTTGAGAGAGGCGGAACTTGCAATGTACTCCAGTAAGAGGGAACTGAAGAACTCGAAAAACAGTTCTCGTAAAAGAACTCCCTAGAGCGGACCTATTCGATCCTGGGAGCGATTAGCGACCAATATTGTCTGATTGTTCATTATTACTGCAATTTGCTTCAGTTATCGCCATATTTCCAGTTTGTCTCGAACCCATTAGCTTGTTATAATAATTATGTTTGTACGTACATGTGTACATACGTATGTACAGAACAACCTTATAAGGAGGGTTTTGCTTATGCGAAAAGTTCTTATGCTACTTGTCATGGCTTCCATTCTTTTCGGAGCTACACTAGGTTTTGCCGCTTACGAAATTGCCTTTATTGTCAAGGCGACGGATTCTGACTTCTGGCAGTACACGATAGTCGGTGCTAAGAATGCCGAACACGATCTCCAGGGCCTTGTTAATGTCACGGTTTACGGACCTCCGTCCGAATCAGACATCGACAAGCAGGTCGCCATTCTTGAGGACGTTGTCAACAGGAAGCCCGATGCGATTGTTATTTCTTCAACAAGCTCGGAAGCTCCTTCTCTGATTCTTGACGAAGCTTACAAGCAGGGCATCAAGATCGTTCTCATTGACAACTTTGTCTATGATACCGGATACAATTCGTTCCTAGCTACTAACAACGAAGTCGGAGGCGCTCTCGCAGCCGACAAACTTGTTGAATATCTTAAAGCAGCCGGTAAGGAGCTCAAAGGTAAGATCGGTCTCGTAAGCGCAATGGCTGGTGTTCAGGTTCTTACTGATAGAGACGATGGATTCAAGACCAGACTCGCCGAAATAGCTCCAGATCTAGAAGTGCTTCCCACGATCTATGTTGATAACGACATTTCTAGAGCAGGCAACGCTACGGAAGACCTCTTAATCGCTTACGACGATCTAGTTGGAATGTTTGCAGACAACAACCACACGGGTGACGGAGTTGCCAGAGTTATCGAGCTTCAGGGTCTTCAGGATGAAGTCATCTCAGTTGCATACGACTCTGACCCACAGGAAATCGATGCTCTCAGAAACGGCTCCTTGAAGGCTCTTATCGTTCAGGATCCTCACGGTATGGGTTACAAGGGTGTCATGTTTGCCTTCATGGCAATCAATGGCGAACCGCTTCCCGAGTACTTCGATACTGGAGTCTACGTAATCGAGAAGGATATACTTGATGATTCTATGTGGGTTCTCGACCCATTCTCAAGAAAGAAGTACTGATACTGTAAGTTTCTAAGGATGATGGGCAGCGAAAGCTGCCCTTTTTCAGAATTTTTTTGCCTATCCCGGGAGGTATTTATGAATAGAGACATTCCTTTTAACAGGCGTTTCGATAATACTTTGTTGAATCCAGAATCAAAATGGGAAGATATTGTGAACTTCGTTGATGAAACACTCGAGTACAACTTCAGAAATGTAGTTGTGCCGTGGTATGCGATCCCAACTTATGTTATTGAAAAAGTCCAGGGGACTGAAGTTGGAATTAACGTGGGCCCCGGAGGCTTTCCGCTCGGCATGGTTCCCACTGAGTTGAAAATGAAGGAAATCGAATACTATATGTCTCTCGGAGAGGCGGTTACTGATTTCGACATTGTGATAAACATATCGGCAGTCAAATCGAGAAACTGGGATCTTATGAAACGGGAGTTCGTAACTCTTTCCGAGCGTGTGAAGAAAGGGAACAGAATCTGCAAATTCATAATCGAGACCAGCAGAATGACTGAAGAGGAAATAGTCAAAGTTTGTGAATTGATAGTAGACGTTCCAACAATCGACTTCGTGAAGACCGGGACGGGGTTCGGGCCTAGAGCCACTTCTTATCGTGATGTTGAGCTGATTAACTCCGTCGTTTCCGGGAAGAAGCAGATCAAAGTTTCCGGAGGCGTCAGGACTCTCGAACAGGTCGAGAAATTCATGGAACTGGGAGCAACAGTCTTCGGTTCTAGTTCCAGCGTCTCCATATACAAAGAGTATGAAAAGAAATACGGCGGCTAAAGGAGAGCGATAACATGCCCGAGGAAAAGACCGTAATTGAGCTGGAAGGTATAAACAAAACCTTCCCTGCCGTTAAAGCTCTTGACAATGTTTCCCTCTCCGTCAAAAGCGGTGAGGTAAGAGGCCTTGTGGGAGAGAACGGAGCCGGGAAATCTACACTCATAAAGATAATTACAGGAGCTTATACAAAAGACTCAGGGACAATGATCTTTGAGGGAAATGAAATCACCAGAAATTCGCCATTGATATCAAAAGCCTTGGGAATCTACGCCGTTTATCAGGATGTCATGGTCACACCCGATCTTTCCGTGGCCGAAAACTTCTTTCTGGGGCAGCAACCCAAGATTGGTCCATTCATAAACTGGAAGAAGATGTATAAAGAATCAAGGGAGTTCCTGGAGAATATCGGTCTGGACATAGACGTCCGCAAAAGCATAAAAGAGTTGAGTATAGCTGAAAGTGAAATGATAACAATATCCAAGGCGCTCTGGCAGAAGCCCAGACTAGTCATCTTTGATGAACCGACCGCCGTGCTCACAAGGAATGAGACGAAAATTCTCTTTCAGATAATAGATGAACTCAAGAATCAGGGAACGGCCGTAATCTATATATCTCATAACCTTGAAGAGGTCTTTGACATATGTGATACGGTTACAGTCTTGAAGGACGGGGCCACAGTGGGAACTTACACAACGCAAGAACTTGAAAACGTTGAGAAACTGATCCCTCTGATGGTTGGCAGATCGATCGAGGAGATGTATTCGAAGAAGGATACAGAACCGGGCAAAGAACTACTGAGGGTTGAGAACCTTTCCGGAGAGAGATTCGAGAATATCAGTTTCCATGTCAGGGCAGGCGAAGTCGTGGGATTCTTTGGCCTGGTGGGTGCTGGAAGAACTGAGATTGCTCGGGCGCTTTTCGGTGCCGATTTTCTTAAAGAAGGAAAGATATCGGTTGAAGGCAAAGACGTTTCTATAAAGACACCGAAGGATGCGCTGATGAAGGGTATTGGCTATCTTCCGGAAGACAGGAGAAAACAGGGAATCTTCTTGCAGCAGGATATAGATTTCAATATAAACATAATTAATTTCGACAAGGTGATGGCGGGTCCTATCATCAACTATGGGAAGGCTCATTCACAGGCTAGAGACTATATCGACAAACTTTCCATAAAGATCGGCAGCATCTTCCAGCCGGTTTCCGAGCTGAGTGGTGGAAATCAGCAGAAGGTAATCATCGCGAGATGGCTCTGCAAGAACACAGATGTTCTAATCTTCGATGAACCGACCGTCGGAATCGACGTTGGGACGAAATCAGAGATATACAAACTCTTCGGTGAGATTCTTTCAAGCAACAAGGGAATAATTCTAATCTCTTCCTACCTTCCCGAGCTCATGGGAATGTCTGACCGCATATACGTTATTTCTAACGGTAGAATGGCGGGAGAGGTTGACAAGAAAGACTTTTCCGAGGAGTTTTTGCTAACACTGGCAATGAAGAACATTGTCTCAAGAGAAAAGGTAAAGGAGGCGGTCTGAAATGGCTGGAAGGAGAGAAAGGAAGACATTTACCGAAAAAAACCTTTTGATCATTCTGGTTGTGATGTGGGTCTTTCTGGCCATCGCAACGGGAGGGAACTTTTCCTCATGGGCTAACATAACCAATCTAATTAGGCAGTCATCCATAAATGGTGTTGTTGCTATCGGCATGACCCTTATAATCATAACTGGCGGAATAGATCTTTCGGTTGGTTCTATAGTTGGTCTCAGCGGAATGGTATTTGCAATCTTCACTTCCACAAGGGGGGAATTCCAGTTTCCGACAATTGTAGGTATATTGCTGGCTCTGGGAATCAGTGCGCTGATAGGCCTGATTAATGCCGTTGCTGTACATGATGGAAAGGTACCTGCCTTTATTGCAACCCTGGGTATGATGACACTCGTAAGAGGTGTCGTAATGTACATATCCGGCGGAAGAATGGTGACTGCCGTCCCGCTGGAGTACAGGAGATTCGCGGTTCTGGAGTTTCTTGGAATACCGGCACTAGCTTGGTCGTGGATCATTCTTGCAGCCTTCATGATGCTCGTGCTCAAATACACGAAATTCGGAAGGAATCTGTACGCCATAGGAAGCAATGAGGAAGCGGCAAGGTTGTCAGGTATAAATATCCGGCTGAACATGTATTCCTTCTACATTGTGGCCGCATTGTTCAGCGGTATAGCGGGCTTGATGCTGGGAACGAGAATGGCCGCAGGGGTCCCGACGGGAGGAAGCGGTTACGAACTCGACGCCATAGCCTCGGTTGTTATCGGAGGAGCAAGTCTAAGCGGAGGAGTAGGTACCGTCCTTGGTACAGCACTTGGCGCTCTTATTATCCAGACCATAAGAAATGGTGGTAATCTTCTTGGAGTAGATCCATTCATAATGCAGATGGTTATCGGTGCAATAATAATCCTTGCGGTGTTCTTCGACCAGTTCGTCAAGAATAGAAGAAAGGGCGAAGGCCGAAAGAGACTCTTCAAAAGGGCGTGATGGGAAATGAAGATAAACAAGTTCTTTCATGTGGCAGTAGAAGTCCCCGATCTCGATAAAGCGCTCGAGTTCTACACAGGTCTTCTCGGGTTGAAACTGGTTAACAGAGAGAAGCTGCCTGAAAAGAGTCTCGAAGTAGCATTTGTTGCCGGCGAAGGCTGTGAAATCGAACTTATGTGTTACGAAGATAGCAAAGAGAGGGAGTTTGCTCCTGAATCACAATCTCACTTTCAGCACCTTTCTTTTGTTGTAGATGATATTGAAAAGGCAATGGATTACCTTAAGAGCAACGGTATTGAACTCGAATCGCCGGATCCTATTACGGTCTTTGACGGCAAGGTTTACTACAACACGTTCAAGGGTCCGGGCGGTGAATTGCTGGAGATCGCGGAAGAGAAGAGACCCAGATAGAATTATTGGATTGTTTGGAGGTTTCAGATGAATAAAGTGACGGTATTCGGTAGCTATGTCATGGATCTCACTACCCTTTCTCCCCACATACCCGTTGTAGGAGAGACGGTCTTTTCCGGTCCCTTCAAGATGGGTCCGGGAGGCAAGGGTTTCAACCAGGCTGTGGCTGCCAGAAAGGCCGGATCTGACGTCAAGTTCATGACGAAGATCGGCAAAGACTTGTTTGCTCCATTCGTGAAGGACGCATTCGATAGATTTGGAATCACAAAGGAGTATCTTCTCGAGTCGGATACTGCCGGAACTGGTGTCGCTCTGATAATAGTAGATGAGAACAATGGAAACAACGCTATTGCAGTTGCGCCAGAGGCGTGCAACGAGTTGACTGTTGAGGATGTTAGAAGACACAGAGATATCTTCACCTCTTCCAATGTCTTTCTTACCCAGTTTGAAGCGAATCTCGACGCAACCTATGAGGCGATAAAACTCGCCAGGGACTCCGGGGCGCGAGTCTTGCTAAATCCCGCTCCCGTAAAGGAATTTGATCACTCGATCCTAAAATATGTAGACATTATTATGCCGAACGAGATAGAGGCCAGCCTCATGACGGGAATTCCCCTCGATGGAATGGAGTCGATAGAGGCTATAGCGTCTGAATTGAAGAAGTCGGTGGACACTGTACTCATAACTCTTGGAGGTAAGGGAGTTTACTGTCCATCGATAAATGGAGGACTCGTCCCCGCCTGCAGTGTGAAGACTATCGATACAACCGGAGCTGGAGATGCATTTGCCGGCGTTTTTGCGGCATATCTCTCAAGGGGAGAGAGATTGGAAAGAGCGATCGACTACGCCCGTGCTGGAGCCGCCATTTCCACGACAAGATTCGGCACTTCGCCTTCAATGCCGGAAAGGGAAGAAATCGAAGCTTTCGTTTATGAGATAATCGGGGGCGATAAGAAATGAAATACGTCATCGCATACGATCTGGGAACTACCGGGAACAAGGCGACACTTTACGGAGTGGACGGAAAACTCTTGGCGAGTTCTTTCTCAGGTTACAAGACCTATCATCCCGGGCCGAATCAGGTAGAGCAAGATCCTCTGGAGTGGTGGGAGTCCGTCAAAAAAACCACCTCGGATCTAATCGCCAGGGCCGGTGTCAGTACCGAAGAGATAGTCGCTACAAGTTTCAGCGGTCAGATGATGGGAGCAATTCCCGTGGATAAAGACGGGAAGCTCCTTAGAAGAGCCATCATATGGGCCGATCAGAGAAGCGTAGAACAGTCGGCAAGGCTCGAAGAAGTGGGCAATGATTTCGTCTACAGGCTTACAGGATCGAGGATAACGCCGACCTACTCCGGCCCAAAGATTGCCTGGATAAAGGACAACGAACCTGAAATATACAATAAGGCTTATAAATTCCTTAATGCGAAGGATTACATTGTCTCCAGATTCACCGGAGAGTTCGGAACGGACCATTCAGACGCATCGATGACGCTTCTCTTCGATATCGAAAATCTTAAATGGTCGGAAAAACTCGTCGAAGTTCTTGGACTGGATATGGAGAAACTTCCCGCCGTGACCTCCTCAACGAATGTCGTCTCGGAGATACTTCCGAAAGTGGCGGAGGAACTTGGACTGTCTAAGAAGACTCTTATAGTCCGCGGAGGCGGAGATGGTGCGTGTGCCTGCCTCGGAGCAGGGGTTGTCAGTCCCGATGAGGCATATCTCTATCTCGGTTCGTCGAGCTGGGTCAGCACATGCTCCACGGAACCGCTCTTCGATGAGAAATCGAGGACGTTTAACTTTGCTTATCCCATAGAGGGTTTCTATTGCCCCACTGGCACAATGCAAGCAGGCGGAGCCTCTTATCATTGGGCAAAGGATGCTCTCTGTCAGCACGAAGAAGAGAAGGCCAAGGCACTCGGGCTCAGCGCCTTTACAATTATGGACGATCTAATTGACCAGACAAGACCCGGAGCGGGAAACCTAGTCTTCCTGCCTTATTTGCTTGGGGAGAGAAGCCCGAGGTGGAACATAAACGCTAGAGGGGCCTTTATAGGACTGTCTTCGACACATAGAAAGGCCGACATGTTGAGGGCGGTACTTGAAGGGGTTGCCTTCAACCTAAAAATAGTCCTGGATATTCTTGAGACAAGGGGAAAGTTCGACAAGATTCGCCTTATCGGCGGAGGAGCAAAGGGAAGGAACTGGAAACAGATTGTGGCCGATATCTTTGGTAAGACTGTTACGGTACCTGAGTATCTTGAAGAGGCAACTTCAATGGGAGCGGCTATTATTGGGGCTGTTGGAGCTGGAGAGATGACATTCAAGGAAGCATCTAATTTCGTGAAGGATGTTCAGTTTATCGAATGCAACCCAGAGAATCACAGGTACTACGAAAGGCTTTTCGAAGTTTTCGATAAAGTCTACGGTTCTCTCATAGAGACCTATGAAGACCTTGCCAAACTGGGACCGTATTCGAATTAGTTCTATCTGTCTCTCGAGTACCGTAAATAAGGATGTGATTTCATCATGCTATTTGATTCAGACAGAAGAATAGCCCTTGATAGAGCAAGCCCGGTTCCTCTCTACTACCAGATATATAGAATAATCTCGGATTATATGAAGGAACCGGGTGCCGTTGGTAGAAAACTTCCAACGGAAGAAGCTATGATGAAAGTGTTTAATGTCAGCAGGGCAACTGTGAGGAGAGCTTTGCAGGCCCTGGAAAGCAGCGGACAGATCTCCAGGTCGCGTGGACGAGGAACTATCGTAACGAACAACGCTTCTCAGGAGCAGCTTACAACTATTCGGAGCTTCACTGAACAGATGAGGCTCGAGAACCATGTGCCGATAACTAAGGTTGTTGAGGTAAAGAAAGTCAAGGCCGGTCCCGAAATGGCGAGAATTCTCCAGGTCTCGGAAGACGAAGAGTTGCTTCAGGTTACCAGACTGAGGGGAAATGAGTCTTACTTTCCTCTTGCTCTCTTCATATCCTTTCTCACGTCTCAATCAAACCTTACCGGAGAAGAGAACTTTGAGGGTTCTCTTTATGAACTGATGCGAAACATTGGAACAGCCGTCGTCGAGGGAGACGCAATCATAGAGGGACGGCTAGCCGAGGGAAGAATAGCGAAGCTTCTGAAGATAGACGAAGGAGCGCCGATCCTATATTACGAAAGAGTAGGCTGCACTGCCATGGGTGAGCCTGTTGAGCTGGTGCAGTGCTGGTACGAAGCGACCCACTACAAATTCCGGATACATTTGACTACAAAGCTTTGAAGGGAGCGATGATTATGAAGAAAAGTGGAATTCTGAATAAGGAGATATGCAATCTTATAGGTTCGATGGGACACACAGACCTTCTGGTAATATCTGACTCCGGACTACCTATTGCTTCTGATAGATACAGAATAGACGTCAGTATTGTAGGCGGAAAGCCTGGAGTATTTGATGTTCTCGATCCTGTGCTCGAAGAGCTCGAAGTTGAAAAGGTAATCTTCTCTGAAGAGATGAAGACTGTTAGTCCAAAGTGTCTAGAAGATACTTTGAAGCACCTGCCCGAAGGAACAGAAGTGGAATTCGTTCCCCATGTCAGGTTCAAGGAACTCACCAACACGCACTCTAAAGGAGTAATCAGAACCGGAGAACAGATACCATACTCCAGTATCATTCTCGTTAGCGGGGTAACCTACTGATGATCCGTCTACAACTCGCAAACGATACTCACATTAAGGCCAGCTTTCTAAAGACCGCCAAAGAAGTTGCCGATTACATAGACATTCTCGAAGTCGGCACGCCTGCCGTTCTTGCGCACGGTGTGGCTCTGGTAAGAGAGATAAGCGAGATCCTGCCGGATCATGAGATCCTTGCAGATATGAAGATTGTAGATGGAGGTTATCTCGAAGCGGCGATTGCCTTTGAAAACGGGGCAGATATCGTAACGGTTCTTGGATTCGCTTCTTTCAAAACGATTTTGGAAGTCAGGAAAGCTGCCGATCAGTTTGGCGGAGAGCTAATGTTGGACACTATAGAGATTTCTGATCTTGAAGCCTTTGCCGAGAAGGTTTCTCCTTTGTCACCAGATTATGTATGTATCCATACTTCTGCCGATTTGAGCGGTGTGGGTGAGAGCATGCACCTTCTTGAGTACGCGAAAAAAATAGAAATAGTACGCAGAGTCCTTCCAGAGGCAAAAATAGCTGTTGCAGGCGGAATCTCTCCCGACAATCTCTCCCATGTCTTTCCGTTGAAGCCCGATGTGGTGATTGCGGGACGATCGATCTGGGAGGCTGAGGACCCTGCAGGAGTGGCGCGCGAGATAAAGAAGAGACTGGAGAAGGGCTTATGAATTTCGAAAGCACGCTTGATAACGTTATTGATGAGATAAGATCCGTCCTTTCCGGAGTTACGGATGAATCGATCGAAGAGCTTTCCGAAAGCATTTTAAAGGCAAGAAGAGTCTTTCTCTTTGCGATGGGCAGGTCCGGCCTGGCGATCAAGGCCTTCGCGATGAGGCTCATGCACCTCAGTTTGAAGGTCCATGTTGTGGGAGAAGTAACCAGTCCCTCTTTGGGAGAGGGAGACCTCTTAATCGTCGGATCTGCTTCGGGAGAGACTCCTTCTGTGGTTCTTAACTGCAAGAAGGCTCGGAAACTTGGAGCCGGGATAGCTTCTATAACTGCGAGCAAGGAATCTACAGTAGCAGGACTCAGCGATATGGTTATTACGATCCCCACGAGGACACCCAAAGTGCCAGACAGGGCGGGCGTCTCTTCGGTTCAACCGATGGGGAATCTATTCGAACAATCACTGTTGATTTTAACGGACATCACTGTAATGAACTTAATGGAGAAATTGAGTATAGATTCGGAAATGATGTTCAAGAACCATGCAAATCTAGAATAAGGGAGGCTAGACAATTGAAGTACAAAAAAGTGAAAAAGATAAAAGAGAAGCTATCGGCACTCGGTTACGGTTGCTGGGGAGTATCTGGCCCTTCTTTCTGGGATGGAACGACCGACGAGGACTCGATCAAAACAATCCAGAGGGCAATTAGCGGTGGCATAAACTTTTTCGATGTGGCGCCAGTGTATGGTCTGGGACACGCTGAGGAGGTACTCGGCAAGGCAATAAAAGGCTCGAGGGATAAGATCTTCATTGCAACCAAGTGCGGTCTTCTCTGGGACGATCAGGGAAGAACGAGAAACTGTCTCAAACCGGAGAGCATAAGAAAAGAGATCGAAGACAGTCTCAAAAGACTTGGGACGGATCATGTGGATCTCTATCAGCTTCATTGGCCCGATCCGGAGGTCGAAATTGAAGAGACGATGGAGACAATGGTCGAGCTGAAGCAAGAGGGAAAGATCAGATATATAGGACTGTCGAACTTTTCAATTCCCGAGGCAAAAAGAGCGATGAAAGTTGGAGAGGTTTGCAGCATGCAGGGTCTCTACAACATGCTCGAAAGGAACCCAAAGAGCTACCACAATATTCCGCTCGATTACAGAGTCGAAAAGGAAGTCCTTCCTTTCGTTCTGGAGAATGGGATGGCCTTTCTACCATACAGCCCGCTCTTCCAGGGGCTCTTGGCTGGAGCGATAAGCGACAAGAAAAAGTTCAGTGAACACGACGTACGCGCTGCAAATCCGAAGCTGAATACACCGGAGTTCAACAAGTACTACGAAGTCGTCGTGGAACTGAACAGGCTGGCGCATGAGATAGGGAAGCCTCTGAGTCACATAGCTATAAACTGGCTTATCAGAAATGAAGCAGTGACATCGGTTATCGCGGGTGCTCAGAAGGTTGAACAGATTGAGCAGAATCTCGGAGCCATCGAATGGGATATGAATGACGGACTATACGAAAGGATAGAAGAGATAATCTCCAGATCCAATCTAGAGCTCTAGGGGGTGTCCTTGTGAAAGCCGCATTTGTGAAATCACCGTTCAAATTCGAGATCCTGGACGTAGATCTTCCCCCTTTGAAACCGAATGACGTACTGCTGAAGATAAAGGCCTCAGGAATCTGCGGAACAGATCTTCACACAGCGAGGACGGAAGCCAAAGACTGGCAATCTTTCGGCCACGAGATAGTCGGCATTGTGGAAAAGGTCGGTTCAAATGTCGAAAATGTCAAGGTTGGACAGAGTATACTGGTTGAAAGCGGCTCTTTTTGCGGGACGTGCGAGGACTGCAGAAACGGGCGAGTGGATCTCTGCCATGACAGAGCACCCAACGTCTTCATAAGGGCCGAGAGAGAAAATCTCACGATGGGCTTCGCGGAGAAGGTAATAATAGATAAACAGAATGCGGTGCCATTCGAAGGAGTCCCATACGAAGAAGCCTCTCTCGTCGAGCCAATGGGAGTTGCGCTTGACCTCACATACACAGTAGATCCCAAGCTGAACGACGACGTGCTGGTCGTTGGTCTAGGCCCGATCGGTCTCATGGCCGTTCAGATAGTCAAGGCGATGGGAGCAAGAAGAATCTTTGTCGCCAACCATTCAAGATCTAAGATAAGGATAGATGTCGCAAAGAGCTTCGGAGTGGAGGATGTTATTTTCGTCGACAAGACCCCGATCGGCTCCTACAAATTCCCCAAGGGCGGCGTGGATAGAGCTCTTGTCACCGCACCACCTTACGTAATCCCCGATGTTCTCGACGTCATGAATTTTGGAGGAGTCGTCGGGTTCATCGGAATAGATTACGGTGAGGGACGGTTCATAAAGTTCGATGGAAACAAGTTTCACTTCAACAAACTTCAGCTTAGAGCCTCCCATGCAGTTCCGGCTATGTACTTCCCGAGATGCGTAGATATGATAAAGAGCGGAGCAGTAAATGTGAAACCTCTGATTACCGATACTTTCAAACTGGAAGATATCGGTGAGATGATGGTCAAGGCGGAGAATGAGAAAGACAAAGTAATCAAAGCCGTAATGTTGGATTGAGAATGAATACAAAGGCCTGCCACAACAGCGGACCTTTTACTTTGAGATCGGCCTGACGAGAAAGAGTATTGTCGGGAGTTCGCTGCGCTTACTGAGAGGACGAGAAATAGGGAAGCCAGTCATCTTCCGTGGCCAGTCTGCTGTCGCAGGCCAGTCGCACTTCTTGCGGCCAGTCTTTGCTTTGTAAAGGTCAGTTCCGACTTCATCGGGCAAAAGAACCGCTTTGCGCTTAAAGGCGGAGAACCCGCTCAGCGCTGCAAAGAGCCGTCCTTGGTCCTTCGTCCCAGACCATGAACCCGTCCTTCGAAAGAACAGTTGCGAGTTGTCAGTTACAAGCCGCAAGCATAAGAACCGCTGTGCGCTTAAGAGCAAAAACCCGCTGATCGCTGATGAAAACCACGTTGTCCGTCAACGGTCCACCGTCCCCGCCAAGAAGACCGGTTCTTCGTTCCGACGCTACGCGTCCAGGTTGTTCGTTCTTGGTAAAGAATTCCGTCATGACTGAAAATGAGGTCCGTTCTTGATGTGCACACACCCCGTCGACGATGGAGCCGTCGACACCCCTCTCGAGAGGGGATTTAGGAGCGAAGATCAGAATTAGCGAGAAATAGCATTGTCGAGAGCTTCGCTTAGAGAATACGAGAGTTGATAATTCTGAAAACGTCACATGATGTCATGCTGAACTTGTTTCAGCATCTCGCTCTTGGTTTTCTGATCTTGACCAAGAACGAAGAACGGATCCTCGCTCTGGAACGAACAACTTCTCCTCGACGAACGGGGACCACTTTCTTGCTCTTCCAACCTCTGACCACTGACCTCTAACCTCGGTTTCCCGAAAACCCAGATCCTGAACAGGAGCACGAGGATGACAAAATATGTTCGTTCTGATCAGATCACTTTGATTTGCTTGCTCTTTTTCTTTGGTTTTTGCC
>WOZY01000214.1 GCA_011620045.1 Mesotoga sp. | reverse complement strand
GGGATCTTCACCAGGATACACCGGCTGGTGATCTTCAACAACTCTTGTCAAATCGACATATTTCCTCACAAGGATCACCTCTCTTTCTTTCTTAAAGGAACAACAATTACAGAATAGCATATACTGGGTTCCTGAAACGTTTTCCTGGGTGCAATGCTTCCACTTCTTTCCAGAATGTAAATCTATATTTGAAATCAATAGATTATATGATATGATTAATACACTCGAAGAAATTCAAAGGAGGAGAGTTGATATGAAAAGAGTATTGGCTTATGCATTAGTACTCCTCTTCGTATTGTCCTTTGCGTCATCTGCAATCGGTTCGTCGCTTGAATTGGCGAAGGACATCGCCGACTCGGCAAACGAGCAGATTGAGTCTTTAATCGAGACCGCAGTTCAGAAGGCCGAAAAACTCACGGAGCATTACGAAGAGAAGGGCATGTCACTGGTGGCCTACGAAACTCTAATAGACAATCTAGGAAACAGTCTTGCTGAGAGAGCGTTCTTGATTTCCCAGAGTGCCATAACAAAAATCGGAGAGCTAGGACATAAGGCAATTTGCTATTATGTTCCAGTGAGGCTAGGATATAGGGTTTTTTTGATCGATCCAATTCTCATAATCGACGACTAATTGAACTACCATTAACTATCATCAGTATGAAATGCCGTAGACAACTACGGCATTTTCTGATTACCTGGAATCTCCATGACATTATGTGATAAACTCTATATGATTATCATTGTTTCTTTGTTGGCTTCATTTGGGGGAAGAGATGGAAGGTTTTAAAGTATGTAAAGCTAACGAAACGATCGAGACAGTTGTTCAGAAGAACTCCTTACTTTCTCTTTTGGCCCACGGTGACGGTGTGGAAATTTCAGTTTACGAATTGCATTCAGGTGTTATAACCTTTCTGGACACCTTCCCAGGTGGGGATTTGCTTGAATTCTACTACGTTTTGAAGGGGATTATTTCCTGCAATTACTCGAATCAAGAGGAGAATCTTGAGCCGGGTGATTACTTCTATGCACATAACCTCAAGGTACCTGTAGAGCTGAAACCCAAGACCGATGTAAGATTACTTCACGTTTCATCAAGACCTTTGTTCAAGTACATTAGCAATAACATTTCTGTTATGAAGGATATTCTCGCTCGCGTAGAGCTTAAAGATTCATATACTCATGGGCACGGAAAAAGAGTGAGAGATGTGTCACTTGCTATTGCAAGACGACTTGGGATTCCTTCAGAAAGGCAGGAAATCATAGCAATGGGGGCTCTCTTTCACGACATTGGAAAAATAGAGATCGATGATTCAATACTTAAGAAACTGTCAAGACTGAATAAAGAGGAATTTGAAGTAATCAAATTGCACCCGGTTTTCGGATGTCAGATGGTACAAGGAAGTTTTCTTGAAGATACTCATGACATTATTAGACATCATCATGAGCGAGTTGACGGGTCGGGCTATCCCGATGGACTAAAGGGAGATGAGATATCATTGGAAGCCAGAATCGTTGCCGTCGCCGATTCATTCGACGCGATGACATCGAGAAGACCCTACCGAGAAGCTATGAGTTGTAAAGACGCCCTCGAAGAGCTTAAGTCTCAGTCCGGTACTTTATATGATTCGGAGATCGTAAAGACTCTTGAGGAATGCATAGCTGAAGGACTTATCTAGTTCCCACCCTTGATAAAGTGGTTTCCTGCACTTGAGTTACTGACTGCTGTACGATTCTTTGATCAGCGCCTTCATTTAGGAGCTCATCCATCAATTTCTACTAGGTTCTTCATTCTCAAAATGCTAAGTTCTCAAATCCCGTTGCTGCTATAATTCTAGTAGAGGTGATCCAGATGGACGGATTCTCAATTGTTGCTACAATAAATGACCGAAAACTTCTAAAATCTATAGAAATGGCCGGTGCGACAGCAATACGCTTCAATTCTTCGCATGTCACTCTAGAGGAACTCGAGAGATTTAGCTCATACTACGAGGATACCTGCTCTCTTCCTCTTTACATTGACTTACAGGGTGCAAAGCTAAGGTTGTCGCGGAGTCAGCCAGTAATGGAAATAAAGGCGGGAGAACAGGTCGCTCTTGGCAGTCAGTGTTCCCATCTCAAAGCTATCGCTATAGATCCGCGGACCCTTTCATATCTCTCTCCGGGAATGAAGATCTCAATAGAAGATGGCAGAATTGAACTCCAGGTGCTGAAACAGGAAGCAGACAACGCAAGAGCTATAGTTTTGAGAGGCGGAGTTATAAGAGCATCAAAGGGCATGAATATATCGCCCCACCCAATAAATCAGATTGAACTCTCTTCAAGAGACTCCGATATCGTTCTTGCGACAAGGAAATACGATTTTGTTAGATACGCCCTTTCCTTTGTCTCAAGCGCAAGCGAGGTAATCGAATTGAAAGACCTTTCCGGAAGACCAGTGGCTTCAAAAATCGAAAGAGAGCTCCCGTTTTCCAGAGTAGAAGAGATCTCATCTTCAAGCGACGAAATCTGGTTATGCCGCGGAGATCTTGGTGCGCAGTTAGGCGCTAGGGGGCTTGTTGATTTCTATAGCTACTTTTCTGATAACATTAATGAACTCTACAAACCAGTCCTGATGGCCGGGGAAGTTCTCGAACACATGGTTGACCACCCCTTTGCTACAAGGAGCGAACTATGCCACCTAAAGGACATCCAGATGAAGGGATTCGCTGGAATCGTCCTCTCAAACGAAACTGCTTATGGAACCTTTCCTATTGAAGCAATCAAGACAGTTCTCGAGGTCACTTCGGATGAATGAAATAGTTACGGATATCGCCAACTCATTAGCTCTACCAAGATGGAAAATTGAGAACGCCGTGGAACTACTGGAAGAAGGAAAGACGATACCGTTCATTGCGAGGTATAGAAAAGAGAAGACCGGTGAACTCAATGAGATACAGTTGAGGGAGATTTCCGATGCTCTTGAGTATGCCAAGAAGCTTCGCTCAAGAAAAGAGGAAGTACTCAGAATAATCGAAGAAAAAGGCAAGTTGACTGATGATCTTGAAGCAAACATCAAGGATGCGAAGAATCTTCAGCTTGTCGAAGATCTATATCTTCCCTTCAAATCAAAGAAGAAAACAAGAGCCGATAAAGCCAGAGAGAAGGGGCTCCAGCCTCTGGCAGACTTCCTGAAATCTTCAAGGATCAAGGATGAGACTTTCGTCGTTACGTTTGTCAATGCCGAACAGGAGATATTTCAGATAGAAGAGGCTCTCGAAGGAGCAAGGGATATTCTTGCCGAAGAGTTTTCTCATGAGATATCCGTCAGGGAAAGGCTGAGAAATCAACTAAAGGCGAAAGGGACAATCAAGAGCTCTCATTCAGATAAGCAGGACGAGCGCGAGGTTTACAGGGACTACTACGATTTCTCTCAGCCGATCTCTAGACTGGCTGCTCACCAGATCATGGCACTTTTCAGGGGAGAACGAGAGGAGATTCTCTCGTTGAAGCTCGAGTTGCCCTTCGATGTTTTGCCTTCTCTAAGAGACTTGATAGGGTGGAAAGACTATCTTGCCTACTATGGAGAACTGGTAGAAGCTTCGTCCGATTCCTATTCTAGATTGCTCATGCCATCCATCGAGCGAGAAGTAAGAAACATAATAAAGGAAGAGGCTGAAGGAAGGGCGATTCATGTTTTCGCCAGAAATCTCAGGGATCTCTTTCTCCAGCCTCCTCTTGGAGAAAAAGTCGTAATGGGTATAGACCCGGGTTACAGAACCGGATGCAAAGTGGCTGTAATTGGAAAGGACGGCTCCCTTCTCTATCATGATGTGATATATCCAACCCCACCTCAAAA
>WOZY01000165.1 GCA_011620045.1 Mesotoga sp. | reverse complement strand
GAATGGAGTCGACGCGATTGTTTTCACAGCGGGAGTGGGAGAAAACAGCCCGTACCTGAGAGCCAATATTGTCAATAAGTATCTCGGATATCTTGGTATAAAAATAGACGAGGAAAAGAACAAAGTTAGGGGGAAGGAAATAGTTATTTCGACTACTGATTCAAGAGTTGGAGTTCTCGTAATCCCTACAAACGAAGAACTTGTTATTGCTAGGGATACATGCAGGATAGTCAGAGAAGGGCTGAAGGAACTGAAACTCTGGGAAGAATGAAAGGTGATGACGGGTCATAAAGGAGATTGTTTTAGAGGGAGATACCAAGCTCGCTGGTTGTGGCGAAAAGGCCGATGCTTACTACATAGTGTCGTCTGGCGGTCTCATTCTCAAGGGATCAGACTCTGAAGACAGGGTCTACATGGAAGGAGATCTCGCCGACCCACTTTCTATAGTTGGTGGAGAGCACAGCGGAGATCTTCTTTCCGTTGGTGATTCTTCGATTCTTGTTGGTGACAGGGATGAGTTGAAGGAGTATCTCATCTCAAGACCTTCGAGACTAGAAAGGTTTTTCCTTGATGTTGAAGAGGAGCTGAAACTATACCCCCAAAAAACGACGTGTGATCTCGAGGAGCTGATTTCAACTATCATCTCCAGAAAGCAGCAGTGGCTGAGAGAGTATCCCCCACTGCTTTTTGGTGAGAAGTCTCTTTACAGGAAAGGCATTAAGTTAATAGAGAGAAAGGACTTTCCGGCCGCTCAGGAAGTTCTGAAAAGTTATCTAGATCAGTACAAGAACTCTCCTTTGTCCAGACCCGTGAAGCTGTTCTATTCGGTTAGCTGTTTCCTGAACAGCATTCTAGAAGAAGCGTTATCGACAATAGTGGGGATTCTTGAGAGCGAAGAAGATGAGATTTCTAAGATCGCCAGATTTTTCGTCTGCAACATGGGCCTTTCTGAATCTGGCTTCAAGCTTCTATACAATGGTCCAGATTACAGTGCTGGTCTCTTCAGGCTATTGAGAGCTGATTCGCGAAGAGTTAGGAAAGCGTCTTCAGATCAAATCGTGGTTGAAGAGGGCAGAAAGTGTGGAAGCGCAATCTTCCTTCTGAGGGGAGAGATGATTCTTCTGAAAAAGCGCGGCGACGAAGATTCGGTTCTTTTTTCTCTTAGATCCCCAAATTCTATTGGTGAGGTTCAGGTTCTTTTGAAGAGCAAATGGGATGCAACTGTAATTGCCAGAGGAAAGTCAGAGTACATACTAATGGACAGAAACAGACTTGTTCAGAACTTGATAAACAAATCACCTCAAGATGGATTCAAGATGGTCGAATACCTTCTTGGATACATGAGACAGACTGGCGCTTACTGAGTTCTTTCAGTGTATTCTGAAAATCATCTCACTCTGCTCTAGGAGGACCTCAGGTTCAAAACATTGGGCTTCCAGAAACAGGGGATCTTCTTCCGGCACGGTAGGAAATAAAGGGGTGAGCCCTTTTCCTTTTGCGATTCCGCACAACCCGCCTATGATCTCCTTAAAGGAAAAGTCTTTAGTCGGTCCCGCATCCCTCACATAGAATACTGAATCCCTTTCCTGCCAAATGCAATAGGCCACTTCTTTTCCCTCTTCATTAATCACAGAGTCAAAGCTATATTGCTCAAGATGATTGAATCCCGTGGGCTCCCTTTCCCACTCAGGATCTCGCTTGAATCTGTTCATCACAAGAAGAGCGCATTCTATTATTCTTCCTGAATCCGAATCTCTCAGTGAGAAACCTTTTGTTCCAGGTTTTCTGATGAAGAAGGTTATAAGCCTGCGTTTTTGTCTGAATCCGAACTTCTCGTAGAAGCCAATCGCTCTGTTGTCCTTTTCAGGAACTTCAAGGACTATTTGTTCACACCCTTTCCACTTTGCGATTCTTACTGCTTCATCAACCAACCTAAAACCAACTCCCTCTCTTCTAAAAGATGGAGCAACTCCCATCAGGTCAATTCTCGCTCTCTTCTCTCTAAAGCTCAGCAATACTACTCCGGCATTCTTTCCCTCTATGATTGCGACGAATGAATCTGAGAGCGAGATATTGTTTTCTCTGACATCTTTTTCGAAGCTTTCTAGAGTCCAGTGCATTCTGAGTACATAGTCTGAAAAGATTAGATTCAAAAGGTTCACAATTTCTACTTTTGAAAGGTCTTGCAGTTTGTGGAAAGAATCATTCTTCAAGTTCAACCCGCCTCACCTTCATGAAGTAGTCATGTTCTTGGGTCAGTTCTGCTAGTAAATCCTCCAGCTTCCAGTTCAGATTTGATTCCGTCGTGCTAGCGAATATCCAGTCTTTCTGCAAAAGCTTACGAATCTCTTTGATTGTGCTTCCAACAGCATTATTGTCAAATCCGTCGAAGATTGCATAACAAAACCGTTCTTCATTTCTATTGACTTTGCCATTTCCAGTGATATCTTCCTGATTCAGGATCTCTTTCAAAGTTCTATTCTCCAGTCCAATACAGTCAATAACATTGACACTGATCAAGGAATTCCGAACCAGGTATGTTGTCTCTTCATCACAATAAAGAAGGACCGAGCGTCCAAATACAGGCTTCTTCATTTAATCACCTCGAAACAATTCTAGCATAGTCTTAATCTGCTTTCGCTCAAGACAACCAATCTAGGTTTGACTGAGAGTTTGAATCTAGAATGTGGAATCTCCGCCGGGATAAAATGAAAGGCAACTGAATGGAACAACAGGTATAATAAATTGAGGAGGGTGGCTTTTGATAATACATGTTGGTAGATTCAGGCGTCACGGACATAAGGATTTCTGGGGAATTGTTGAGAAGGGTTTTGTGAAACCTTTGGAGGTAGAATTCAATTCGACAGGTGCCTTCTTGAGAAAAGTAACAGAGAGTCCAGACAAGATTGAAGATCTTTTGTCTGACAAGAGGCTTTGCCTATCGGGTCTTGAAGTCCTTTCGCCTATCACCAAGCCCTGCAGGGTTATATGCCAGGGAAAGAATTACCTGGATCATCTTCTGGACACAGGAATAAGAGAAGAAGACAAAAAATACAATATGTTTTTCAACAAATCATCCGCTTCGATTGTTAACGCCGGTTCACCAATTGTTAGACCGATAGGAGTTCGCCTTCTTGATTATGAGATTGAGCTTGGCCTGGTGATTAAAGCGCCTGTGAACCGGAAGATTGACGTTGATTTCTCGAAACTGCACGAGTATGTTGGCGGGATGATTATTGGAAACGATATATCAGCAAGAGATATTCAGTTACCTCAAACTCAGTTCTTCAAAGGGAAGAGTTACCGTTCATTTTGCCCAGTAGGGCCATTTATGGCGATTGTTGATGGGGAAGATATGAAGTACATAGAAAATCTCACAATTGAACTGAAGGTAAATGGATTAGTTAAGCAGAGTACTTCGACTTCAAACATGATTTACAAACCTCACGAGACACTGTCGGAATTGAGTCACTTCTCCGACCTTGATCCAGGAGATGTAATTCTAACCGGTACTCCAAAAGGGACTGCGCTGAGTAACAAAAAGGGATTTCGTGCTTGGTTCAGAAAGCTTCTTTCAGAATCGAAGAGATGGGAGCTGTTTATTAGGGATCAGGAGAAAAGCGGAAGGTACTTGAAGCCCGGAGACATCATCGAGTCTAGAATATTCTCTTTAGATGGCAGAGTTAATCTTGGTTTACAAAGAAACACAGTTGTTGATGAGGAGGAAATTGATCATGCTAGGAATTATCTGTGATTCATTAGTGGATCTTCCTGTGGAGCTGGCTGAAAGAGATGACGTGTATGTTGTTCCAGTAATGGTAGTCCTTGGGGAAAAATCTTTTCGCGATGGGGTCGAGATTAGCAG
>WOZY01000293.1 GCA_011620045.1 Mesotoga sp. | reverse complement strand
AACGGATCAACCGCCGGATAAAGCCCCTGCTCGGCTATTGAACGAGAAAGGTTAACAGTGGCATCCAGATGGCTGAAGGTAGTGGCCGGCGCGGGATCTGTGAAATCGTCGGCCGGAACGTAGATAGCCTGAACGGAAGTGATAGAACCCGATCTCGTCGAAGTGATTCTCTCCTGCAGGTTTCCCATTTCAGTGGCTAGTGTCGGCTGGTAACCGACCGCAGAAGGCATTCTTCCAAGGAGAGCAGAAACCTCGGAGCCGGCTTGAACAAATCTGAAAATGTTGTCAATAAATACGAGAACGTCCTTTTTCTGTACATCCCTGAAGTATTCAGCCATGGTTATTGCAGAGAGTCCTATTCTAAATCTTGCTCCGGGCGGTTCGTTCATCTGCCCGAATACAAGAGCAGTATTTCCGATGACACCGGCTTCCTTCATATCCAGCCATAGATCGTTTCCCTCTCTAGTTCTTTCACCGACCCCGGCAAAGACTGAAAGTCCCTTCTGCTCGATTGCGAAGTTTCTTATTAGTTCCATGACTAGAACGGTTTTTCCAACCCCAGCACCCCCGGAGAAGCCTATCTTTCCTCCCTTGCTGAATGGCGCGAGAAGATCAATGACCTTTATTCCCGTTTCAAGTATCTCTACTTCAGTCTGCTGATCTGCGACCGAAGGAGCTGGTCTGTGTATTTCCCAGTGATCGGAAAACTTTACTTCACCAAGCCCGTCTATCGGTTCGCCGAGAAGATTGAACATTCGTCCGAGAATCTCTTCTCCAACCGGTACTTTGATCTGTGTTCCCGTGTCAAGCACTTCCTGGCCTCTCACGAGTCCATCAGTGCTGTCCATGGCAATGGTCCTGACACTGTTATCACCTATTAACTGAGCAACTTCGAGGACTATCTCCTTATCTAAGAATTCGTTCTTTACTTTTAGGGCGTTCAAAATGTCGGGAAGTCTCCCTCGCTCAAACGATACGTCTACGACAGGACCGGTTATCGCGACTATCTTCCCAATGTTTTCTTCCTTTTTGTCGGGCACACTCACACCTCCAAAATCAATTAACCGTTAAGAGCCTCGGCTCCGTTTACAACTTCGATTATCTCCTGAGTGATATTCGACTGGCGCAGTTTGTTTCTCACCAGAGTCAACTGTTCTATCATACTTTTCGCATTCTCAGTTGCATTCTTCATTGCGCTTTGTCTGGAGAAGAGCTCCCCGACCTTCGTTTCATATAAGCCCTGAAGAACCTTTGCTATAAGCCACGTATTAAGAACATCTTTATACAGAACCTCGATTTCAGGTTCAAAATCAAACAAGTCATTGTCGGGCTTTTCGAGATCTTCAACTGGAAGCAGCCTGACGGTTTTGGGCATCTGAGCGAGAGGGTTCTTGAAAAGGCTGAAAACCATTTTCAAACCTGACGCTTTCTTTTCTTCCATGACATCGACAATGTCGTCAACGATGATCGCCGCCTCGTCAAGATCGGGAGTATCGTAGAAATGACTGAAAGCGGTAATAGGCAAGCCGCTCTTCTTGAAATAGCTTTCTGCCTTGATGCCAACCGTAACGATGTGTATGATATCCGATCTTTCAACTTCGCGCTCTGCGACCTTCATTATCTCGGCATTGAAAGCGCCGGCAAGTCCCATATCCGAGCTGACTACAAGAAGGATATCTCCTTGTCCCCCGGTTTTCGGGTGGTTCATTTCACCAAAATAAGCTCTGGTAAGCACCCTTTGCATCGCTCTTTCGTATAGCCTGACGAACTTCAGCCCCTTTTGAACTTTGTTTATCTTTGCCCGCGCGACCATCTCCATAGCGCGGGTAATCTGCATCGTCGAGTTCGTTGACTCGATGCGTTTCTTTATCGTTCGCAGTTTACCCTTGCTCACCGTCAATCATCCCCGCTCACTAAACAGTTTCTTAGTCTCTTCTATAGCCATCTTAAGACGAGTCTCAACTTCATGTTCGATTTCCTTCTTCTCTTTTATTGAATTCAGTACATCGCTGTAAGAGCTACGAAGAGTCTTGAGAAGAGAAGTCTCGAATTTCGAAACCTTCGAGGTCTCCATTTCATCGAGATAGCCCTTGGTTCCGGCATAAAGAACGACAACCTGTTCTTCAACCGACATTGGGTCGTACTGATCCTGTTTCAGAAGTTCCGTCAGTTTCTCCCCCCTTGTCAGTTGGTCGCGAGTGGCTTTATCGAGTTCAGTCGCGAACTGGGCAAAAGAGAGCAAATCTCTGTATTGAGCCAGCTCGATTCGAAGACTTCCCGCAATCTTCTTCATTGCCTTAATCTGCGCAGCGCCTCCAACCCTCGAAACTGAAAGGCCGACATTGATCGCCGGACGATTCCCCGCGTAGAAGAGATTTGGATCCAGATATATCTGTCCGTCGGTTATAGATATCACGTTTGTCGGTATGAATGCCGATACGTCGTTTGCCTGAGTCTCAATGATGGGCAACGCCGTGAGCGATCCTCCGCCGTAGTCTTCGTTCAGTCTTGCCGCTCTTTCGAGCAACCTGGAGTGTAGATAGAAGACATCTCCGGGATATGCCTCTCTTCCCGGTGGCCTTCTAAGCAGCAATGAGAGTTCTCTATAGGAGGCAGCATGCTTGGAAAGGTCGTCATATATGACAAGAGAGTCCTGGCCTTCAAACATGAAGTGCTCGCCCATTGCTGCTCCCGCATATGGAGCGAGATAGGAGAGTGACGCCGTTTCGGAAGCCGAAGCGAAGACGATCGTCGTGTACTCCATCGCACCAAACTGGTTCAGCTTATCGATTATCCTTGCAAGGGAGGCCGTCTTCTGCCCTATTGCCACGTAGATACACTTGACGCCCTGTTCCTTCTGGTTTATTATCGCGTCGATCGCAATGGCCGTCTTCCCGGTCTGCCTATCCCCAATTATCAACTCTCTCTGCCCTCTTCCAATGGGGATTGTCGCATCAATTGCTTTTATTCCGGTCTGCAGAGGAGTGTCGACCGGTTTTCTCATTACTACACCAGTTGCCTTGACTTCAACCGGTCTAAAACTCTCTGATTTGATCGGCCCCTTTCCATCGAGAGGGATCCCGAGAGGATTTACGACTCTTCCCAGAAGCTCCGGCCCTGTGGGGACTTCCATGATCCTTCCGGTTCGTCTGACGAGATCGCCTTCCTTTATCTTCTCATATTCTCCTAGGATAACAATTCCTACATTGTCCTCTTCAAGGTTCAACGCAAGACCAAAGACGTTATTCTCAAATTTCACTAGCTCGTTTGCCATGACGCCTTTGAGGCCGTAAGCCCTTGCAATGCCGTCACCTATTTGTATGACCTTTCCCGCTTCGAAATAATCAAACTCTATATCAGTCTTTTCTAGCTGATTCTGTATAACTCTCGTAATCTCAGATGGACTGATCTTCACTCATTCACCTCCCGAGGGCCCGATCCCAGCTCCTGGCTCACTCTCTTCAAACGACCGCTGAGACTTGTATCTATTACTTCATCTCTGAACCTGATAACATATCCCGCGATTAGATTAGGGTTAAGGTTGACCTTCAGAACCCCTTCCATTCCCGTTATTTCCCTGACTTTCTTCAGAATTTCCTCTTTCTCTTCGGTACCGAGTTCCACTGCAGAATCAACTTCGACATCTATTCTATTACTTTCAAAAAGCAGTCTAGCGCCAAACGAGATTTCGATATCTGCCTGGAGCGCAAGCCGCTTCATCGATACAAGAAGAGAAACTAATCTCTCTATCTGTTTCAGAGGCTCTTGAACGAAGCTCAGAAGAATGCTTGCCTTTCTCTCGGCCGGGAGCGTCGGATCGAAAAGAAACTCTGAGAGTTCAGCATCAGAAACAATCTCAGAAAGCTCAT
>WOZY01000065.1 GCA_011620045.1 Mesotoga sp. | reverse complement strand
TCTCCGGGCATCACTTCCTGGGATGTTCTTCCCAGCATCACTTCTTCAAAGGTTCATCGCCAGCCTTGCGTCCCGGCACGGTCTTTGCCGGCATTGCGACCTGGGCCGTTCTTGCCCAGCCTTGCGTCTGATGTTTCATACCAGCCTCACTTCCCCGGATGTTTCTCCGGGCATCACTTCCCGACGAAGTCGGCCTCACTTCTGCTACTGATCAACCCGGTCTTTTGAACCCGATCCTTTGTTCCCATGCAAAGCGTGACTGGCCTGACAACTTCACAAAGATTTCATTTGCATGGAAAATCGAAATAGTTTATACTATACCCGGGAGGGGTAACATGAATGAATTGACTTCTGTGGCAACGGGAACTCTAGGTTTATCACCAATGATCAGTCCAATCGTAACGACCAGTGTCACTTACGGCAGCGCGTTGCTAGGGGGACTGCTTTCTTTCTTTTCTCCTTGTATCCTTCCTTTGATTCCGGTCTTCTTCGGAGTGCTGATGGGTGGCGCGAGCAATGCGAAGGCTCGTTTTATAAGGGGAGCGTTTTTCACCTTGGGAATGTCTATTTTCTTCTTCATACTTGGAATCGGAGCAACGGGGCTTGGGACGTTTATCAGACAGAATGTAGTCATGATGAACATCATTTCTGGTAGTCTCTTCATTCTCTTCGCATTCCTCTACCTCTTTGAAATAGGC
Organism: Mesotoga sp.; assembly: GCA_011620045.1. Lineage (GTDB taxonomy): Bacteria > Thermotogota > Thermotogae > Petrotogales > Kosmotogaceae > Mesotoga. Next base: position 3,172 of record WOZY01000065.1, on the reverse strand, counting down.
CTCAAGGGAGTAAATTTGAACGTTTGGAAGTTTAGTGGTTCGGCTGTAAGCGGATTTGTCCTGGGGGCAGTACTCGGTCTCGTGTGGGTACCCTGTGCCGGTCCTATACTCGGATCGATTCTCGTTCTGGCAGCCAATCAATCCGCAATAGGCGAGGGCGGTCTTATGTTGTTAGTCTATTCGCTCGGCCTAAGCATACCTTTCCTTACGCTCAGCGGTCTTGTGGCAAAACTGACTTCTAAGATCTCATTTGGCGGTGAGAGCAAATGGAGGAAGGCTGTCAAGGTGGCGGTCTTCGTTGTTTTACTTGCGGCGGGACTTCTAACTATGACAGGAAACCTAAACTTACTACAGTTCGCAACGGGAGGTTGATTTAATGAAAAAGATAATCTTTGTGCTTATCCTGGTTCTACCCGCTATGGTGTTCTCTTATTCCGGAATGCTAGACGATTTCGATACTGCTATAAAACTTGCTCAGATCGAAGACAAAGAGGCTATAGTCATGTTCTCTGACACCAGCTGTGTCTACTGCGTCAAGTTTGTGAAGGAGACGCTTTCAGATGAAACTGTTCAAAATTTGCTGAGAGCTGGCTTTGTCTTTTCTCAGATTTACAAAAGCAATCCCGGAACTGCTTCTTACATTGTTGGAGAGGAATTGAAGGAAATGACATATAATGACCTTTACGCCTACTTCCAGATTAGGGGAACGCCGACACTATGGTTCTTCACGACTGAAGGCGCCCTGTTGACAAATTTGCCGGGCTTTGTCCCCGCAAAAGATTTCGTTCCGATACTCCGCTTCATTGGAGAGAAGGCATATGAGTCGACAACTTTCGACGTTTTCCGCAGCAAGACTTCAGATTACATGGGTAATGCAAAGATAGTGCGGGTAAATGAAGAAGAGTACAACTATGTCCTAGAGAACGATCCCATCGCGGTCGAATATGAAGGTCAAGACGTTGACATATATACTGTATGGTTAACAAGGGACGAGTCAACGGCCGAGGGGCTTCTGGAAGAGGGAGTTTTTAGAGTCATTCTACTGAACTGAAATAATCGAGTGCGATCAAAAGAAACTCATCGTAAGCCTTCTTGTCGAGCAGGCACATCTTAATTAGCTTCAGGGAAGTGGATTTATTTTCGGATAAATGATCGCCAACGGCTTTTAGAAATTGTTTTGCGCAAATAGATACCGGAACCCCGAAAATCCCCGTAGAAATTGCCGGAGTGGCAAGCGTAACTGCTTCCATTTCGGCAGCTTTTTTTAGTACGTGTTGAAACGAAGAGTAGAGCTTTTCTTCAAGATTGAGCTCACCATATTGTGGACCGAATACGTGAATTATCTTCTTTGCATGAAGAGAGCCGGCTCCTGTAACGGCCACCTCGCCAATTTCCAGAGGGCCGTTCTCGCGAACATAGGCGTCGCTCTCAAGCTGTATCTCTTTTCCACCAGCCCTTATAAGCGCTCCGGCTACGCCTCCCCCATGCCTCAAGTAACCGTTCGCCGCATTGACAATGACGTCAACTTCCTGTTCAGTAATATCGGAAATCTCAAGCTGAACGACTCTTCCCTCTTCGAGAATGAAACTCTTCATTTTTCCTCCGGATAATTCTTCATGCCCTTCCATAACGTTCTAAGTCTTTGAAGAACGAGTTTCTCTTTGCCGCTTTCTCCCGGAACATAAAAGACTTCCTCCTTTATCGATTCGGGCAGGTAGAACTCTCTTGAAAAGCCTCCCGAGCTGTGAGGATAGTTGTAGCCTTTACCGTATCCCATTTCCTTCATCACTTTCGTTACGGCATTCCGCAATTTCAGCGGAACTTCCAGGTTAGGAGTCTTCTTTACGCTTTCCTGGGCCTTTGACATTGCGCTGTAGATTCTGTTGCTTTTTGTGGCTACCGAAAGATAGATGGCGGCCTCTGAAAGATTAAGTTTGCACTCCGGCAAGCCAACATTGTTCACGGCTTCAAAGGCAGCATTGGCAACAACCAGCGCCATCGGATCTGACAGGCCGATATCCTCAGAAGAAAAGATGACCATCCTCCTTGCTATGAATTTTGGGTCCTCTCCGCCCTCAAGCATCCTTAACATGTAATAAAGAGCCGCATCGGGATCGCTCCCTCTCATGCTCTTTATGAATGCAGAGATCAAATCATAATGTTCCTCTCCCTTCTTCGTGTACCTTCCCGAAGGGAGTACAGAGAGTTCATTCATGACTTCCAGATCAAGGACGGGTCTGTCTAGAGCCGCAGCGCTCTCTACAAGAGTGTCGAGAAGGTTTAGTGCTATTCTGGCATCGCCTCCGCTGCTCTGAGAAATCACATCGATCACGTCTTCATTCACCTTTACACATGACTCTCTCAGAAGACTGTCCTTCTCCATTGCCATTCTGAGAAGATTGGCAATATCCTCTTGCTTTAGATTCTTCAAAATAACAAGCCTGCAGCGCGAGAGAAGAGCGGGATTTACCTCGAAACTGGGGTTCTCCGTTGTGGCGCCGATAAGGATTATCAGACCCTTCTCGGTCACCGGAAGGAAGACATCCTGCTGACTTTTGTTCAGCCGATGGATTTCGTCGACGAAAAGCACGAGTTGTTGGCCGACCCTCTTCAATCTCTCGCCTTGTTCGAAATGCTTCTTCAAGTCTGCGGTTCCTTGAAGACTGGCGCTGAAAAATTCAAAATGGTATCGGTTTCCAAGCTTCGATTTGATGATTTCGCCGATCGTCGTCTTTCCCGTTCCAGGAGGACCATATAGAATCATAGAAAACAGCTTGCCACTCTCAACTGCTCCGCGAATAATGCCCTTGTTTCCAGTTAGGTGCTCCTGACCTACAACGTCATCAAACTCTCTCGGCCTAAGCCTCTCACTGAGAGGGGACCAGTTCATTTCTGAAATAGTCAATTGTATCTTTAAGCCCCTTTTCCAGGTTCACAGAAGCCTCCCAGTTCAGCAGGGATCTTGCTTTTTCAGCATCAAGGATCGATTTCTTCAGATCACCTGGCCGGGATTCTTTGTGAACCGCTTCTTTAGAATAACCTGTTAGATTCTTCATTTTCGCGAACAATTTATTTACCGACGTTCCTGTTCCCGTTCCAACGTTCACAATTTCATTTTCGCATTTCTCGAGTGCAAGAAGATTCGCCTTAGCAACGTCACTTACGAAGACAT
>WOZY01000118.1 GCA_011620045.1 Mesotoga sp. | reverse complement strand
GATTTCGATCTTATAGTGAGAGTAACAAACTTCCTGGCTGCCAGGGTAATCTACAGGATGGGAAGATACAAAATGGAAGGTTCTGGCGTCAGTTTTTTCTTCAGATACGCGGACAGAAGTTCCAAAGCCATTTCAAAGAAGCTCAACTTCACAATTTCCTCGATCAAAGATATGACGGAGATCACCCCGTGGCTGATCAGCTCAATCTGGAACGGGACGGCCGTCAGGGCGATTGGGATCTCATGCTGGGCTCTTAGAGAAAAGAGGAATCAAAGGCAGCTCTCACTGTTCGAAAAAGAAAAGGAACTGCTGGAAACCGTGCTCCAAATAGAGAATAAATTCGGAGAATACGCCATATTTCCGGGGAATATACTATTCCTCCCCGAGATCAGAAAGCTTGAGAAACCTTCTGATCTCCATTACCAGGGCTTCTGCCGTCGCGAGGTTAGTTGCTAACGGTATGTTATGAACATCACATACTCTTAGAAGGGCACTCACATCCGGCTCATGGGGTTGAGCGGTGAGCGGATCTCTCAAAAAGATGACAAAATCGATCTCTTCATTGGCGACAAGAGCGCCTATCTGGAGGTCGCCACCCAGCGGGCCGGACTTGAATGAAGTGAGCTCCAATTTGACCTTCTCCCTGATAATATTGCCCGTAGTGCTGGTCGCAAAAAGGTTGCACTTTCTGAAGACATCGACGTGCTCTCTGACGAACATTATTAGATCTATCTTTTTCTTGTCGTGCGCTATCAAAGCTACTCGCGGTTTTTCACTCATGGCTACCTCCGTCTTATGACAAGAAAATGATAACACATACCGAACGTCGAAACTCCAGGCATTTAGTTGAGGTGAATTGATCTGTCCCTTTCGTTCAACGAGATAACAATATATGGACAAGCCATTACAGACCCGGAATCGACTGTGTGGGGCGGATTCTTCAGGGTGAGAATATGCGTATACAGGAGCGGGGGCGAAACCGAAGAAATCTTCGACATTCGTTTCGAAGAAAGGGAATCGAAAAGGGTATTCGCGGAAATCTACAAAGGCTGCTATTTGCTCATCAGGGGCGAAATAAGAGTAAGAAAGAACCTTCACATAAAGCTCAGGGAGTTCACAGTGACGACAAGACCCTACGACAGAGATCTCGATATCGACATACCGACAATACTGACACGGATCAAGAGCGACTACTTCTGAAAAGTCTCGTAATACTTGCCTCTAAGATCGGTGAAGATAGATCTGTCTACCACGGTCTTGAATTCGTCGACCTCCACGAGAAGATACTCGTCACCGACTCTATCGGTTATCTTCACATACTCAATCTTCGGGAAGTAACCCTCTCTCCTGAGGAAAGAAACGTGTATGTGCATTAGATTGGGGAGGTAGCCCCCACCTCCGATAAGGCCAAGTACTCTGAGTCTCTGCTCGGAAGGATCAATCATGTATATCCGCCTATCATCTTCTGTACTAACGGTCCATGTGAAGTTGGACGACTCTAGGAGACCGTTGAAGAATTGATCTGTAAGGTTGTTAATCAAATCCGTCTGGTAGCTCGATCTGTATTGCTTCCAGGGCACGCCGTCAACAACACTGAAAGTGACTTCCTCCCTTGAGAGATATACCAGGGCAATTCCGCTCAGTTCCTCAGGCTCGAAAAACTCTACATAGACATCTTCGCCCCCAACCATAACAAGCCGAATCTTTAACTTGAGATCTTCGTATTCAGAATCGGGGTTTTCTGTATCTACCAAGTGGAAGTGAACTCTTACAAGCGCTTCGATATCGCCAGAATCAACGACCTGCTGTATGAAAAGAGTCAGGTCATCGTACTCGCTGACAGAAGAGAATAACGAACCTCCAACAAGCAGGGCGAATGCGACGGCCAAGACCACAGAAAGCTTCATCTTACTCACCTCTCGCGAGATTATAACATGCGAAGAGACACAGAAAAATGATAAGATCAGATTGAGGGGTGATGATTTGAAGGTAGCGTTTCCCGCCCAGATGAGAGAAATCGACAAGAAGATAATAGAAGGAGGAGTACCTTCGCTTCTTCTAATGGAAGAGGCTGCCCGAAGCGTTTTCGAAGAGATTCAAAGACACGCAGTGAATCAGGCAGTTGTCCTCTGTGGCGGCGGCAACAACGGTGGTGACGGGTACGGAGTGGCCAGGCTTCTTCTCGGCGGAGGAACTGATGTTGCCGTTGTGCGGTGTTATACTCCCGCAAGCGATGATTGCAAAAGGAATGCAGCGATTTATAGCTCTCTTGGAGGGCCGGCTGTGGACCTGGAAGAAACTTCTGTCGTGGAGAATCTGCTCAAAAGGGCCGACATAATAATCGATGCCGTTTTTGGAACGGGGTTTCATGGAAATCTGGAGGGCAGCATCGCGAAGCTGTTCGAATTTGTCAATGGGCTTAAAGCTTATAGATTGGCCGTGGACATTCCTTCAGGAGTCTCCGGGTTCGACGGCAGTGTTTCAGACTCATCGTTCAAGGCGGACAAAACCGTCACTTTCGGACTTGCGAAAGTTGGCCATTTTCTCTATCCTGGATGTAGATTCTGTGGCGAGATTCTGGTCGAGAGCGCCGGCTTTCCCAAGAAAATAATGAATTCTCTGGCTGATTCCGAAGTCATAGATGAAGAGGTTATCTCCGCCCTTCTGCCCGAAAGACCTCGTAACAGCTATAAGGGAAGCTACGGTTCTGTCCTGGTAACAGGCGGAAGCGAGGTTTACACGGGAGCTCCGTATCTCTCTGCTCTCGGCGCTTTCAGATCCGGATGCGGAATGGTTTACTCGTACACCCCCGGGGGATCTGCGAGCGTTATACGAAACAATCTGCCGGAAGCGATCGCTCTAGTGAGCGACGCCGACTTTCTTGGACCCGGCGACATCAAACACCTCTCAAAATTGATGGACAGAATAGATTGCGTCGTAGTCGGTCCAGGAATCGGGAGAAAAGAGGACAGTGTCGAATTTGTACTGCAGTTGTTGAGGAGTTTTCCCGATAAGAGTTTTGTCGTAGATGCCGACGGCCTTTTCGCTATCTCAAAGGATCTCTCAGTCCTATCAAGGTCAATGGAGATTCTTATAACCCCTCACCCGGGAGAGTTCGGCCGGCTTAATGAAGGAAGAACAGATCTGGAGTCTTTCATGAAGTTCTGTTCCATTCACGAAACACGTGCGATTCTGAAGGGCGCCTCATCTGTTTTTTGTGACGCAAGCGGAAAGATATCGATCAACACAGCGGGAAATACCGGCCTCGCAAAGGCGGGAAGCGGTGATCTCCTCTCAGGATCGATTGCCGGTTTTGCAGCCCAAACAGGCGATCTCGATAAATCTGCGATACTGGGAATGTACTTCATGGGCAGAGCAGCCGAGCTTTCAAGTGTTTCAGAGCCATGTAATTCTGCCTCAAGAATTGCAGCCTCCTTCTCACTTGTCTTCAAGCAGTTCGAGCAGAATGCAAAGGAGAAACTCCATGGAACTAGGCCATAACATATCTCAGCGGCTCGAGCAGAAACTCGGCCTCTCTCTGAAGGCGCAGCAGGCCCTGAAGCTACTTCAGCTCAGTTCACTTGAGATCTCTGCCGAACTCGAAGAGATAGTACAGGCAAATCCTCTCCTTGAAATAAAGAGAGAAGACTACGAATTGATAGAAGAAAGCAAGGAGAGCGATAGAGAGCCCGAAGACGAGGAAAATATCGACGATGGAGATTATTACTCACTCCCTGTGAGCAACTCCATTTACATGAAACAAGAAAGCTCGGATCGCGACGGCTGGGACTTCGACAGAATTGAAGCCCAGCAGCCAACCTTCAGAGAGATACTCAGGGACTTTGCTTTCTATATACTTGACGATGACCTCTTCTGTCTCTTTGAGAT
>WOZY01000210.1 GCA_011620045.1 Mesotoga sp. | reverse complement strand
CTGCAAGTACTACTACGAGCACGGTAATACATATCCAGAAAGCCTGGAAAATGAAGTGGAAGAAGCTGTAAAGCTTTTGGAAGAAGAAACCGGAAAGGGATTTGGTTCTACTGAGAGACCATTGCTTGTTTCGGTGAGGTCAGGGGCAGCAATCTCAATGCCTGGCATGATGGACACGATTCTAAATCTTGGTCTCAATGATGACACCGTAAAAGGTTTGATCAAAGAATCCGGCAATCCCAGATTCTGCTATGACGCTTACAGAAGATTTCTTCAGATGTTCGGCGACGTTGTACTAAAAATCGAGCACTCCGAATTTGAAGGAGCACTAAAGAGTATCAAAAAGGAAAAGGGCGTGAAACTTGATACGGAACTTGATGCAGAAGATATGAAAGAGGTCGTGAAGAGATATCTAGAGGTCTACAAAAAGGCCGGCAAAGAGTTCCCTCAGGATCCTTGGAAACAATTGTGGATGGCGACTGACGCAGTATTTGGTAGTTGGATGAATGAAAGGGCGATAAAGTATCGTACCCTTAATGGAATAAAAGAGGGAGAACTTCTGGGAACTGCGGTGAACGTTGTGGCAATGGTTTTTGGTAACACGGGGGAAGATAGTGGAACGGGAGTCGCATTCACGAGAGATCCTAATACCGGCGAGAAACAATTTTATGGAGAGTATTTGCCAAACGCTCAGGGAGAGGACGTTGTTGCCGGAACGCGCACGCCATTCCCTCTAACAAAACTCCAGGATATTAATCCAGCAGTTTACGATCAGCTACTAGATATCTTTAGCAAACTTGAGAACCACTATAGAGATATGCAGGATATTGAGTTTACTGTTGAACATGGGATCCTGTATTTGCTGCAAACGCGTAACGGGAAGCGAACTCCTTACGCAAGTGTCAAAATCGCGGTTGACCTCGCTGAAGAAGAGAGAATTTCCAAAGAAGAAGCAGTTATGAGAGTCACTCCCGAACATATCGAGACTCTGCTTCACCCATACTTCACCAAAGAGACTATGGAAAGTGCAGAGCTCCTCGCAAAGGGTATAGCAGCATCTCCTGGAGCGGCAGCCGGAGTAGTTGCTTTTGACCCGGAAACGGCTGAAAGAATGGTTAGGGATGAGAGCAAATCTGTCATTCTTGTTAGGCCGGAAACTTCTCCAGAGGATATTGCAGGAATGGCAGCTGCCCAGGGAATTCTGACCTCTACTGGAGGAAAGACTTCACATGCCGCAGTCGTTGCCAGAGGTATGGGCAAGACCTGTATTGTAGGTTGTGAAGCCGTTGAAGTTGATCAGAAGACAAGAATTATGAAGGTGAATGGAAAGATAATAAAGGAAGGCGAATGGATAAGCATCGACGGTACATCTGGCGAGGTCTTCATGGGCAAGCTGGATTCCGTTAAGCCTCAGGGTCTCGAAGGGCCTCTGGCAAAGCTCCTCAATTGGGCAGACGAAATCAGGAAACTCGGAATAAGGACCAACGCCGACACTCCAAACGATGCGAAGATAGCTCGGGAGTTCGGTGCAGAAGGAATAGGTCTTACGAGGACCGAGCACATGTTCTTCCAAGAAGACAGGATTTTTGCTGTCCGACAGATGATTACCTCTAATACCAAAGAGCAGAGAGAGAAATCACTGGCTAAAATTCTTCCGATGCAGGAAGAGGATTTTTATGGAATATTCAAGGCTATGGAAGGGCTTCCTGTCACTATAAGGCTTCTCGATCCCCCTCTTCACGAATTCCTTCCAAAAGATGAAGAGGACGTGAAAGAACTTTCAGAAGAGATGGGCTTGACATATGAGGAACTCAAGGCAACTATTGAAGATCTTCATGAATTCAACCCAATGATGGGATTCAGAGGATGCAGACTTGCCGTAGTTTATCCTGAAATAGCAGAAATGCAGACTAAGGCGATAATTGGGGCAGCTCTGCGCTTAGTGAAGGAAGGAAAATCAGTCGTTCCCGAAATCATGATTCCATTGATTGTCGAGATAGAAGAGTTGAAGTACGTCAAATCGATAATCATGAAGGCGGCCGAGGAACTGATTGCTGAGTCGGGAATGAAGCTTGAATACAAGGTAGGAACAATGATTGAGGTGCCGAGAGCTGCACTGACTGCAGATGAAATAGCCAAAGAAGCAGAGTTCTTTAGCTTCGGCACTAATGACCTTACTCAGATGACCTACGGGTTTAGCAGAGACGACTATGGAAAATTCGTCGGCCATTATTTGGAGAAGGGCATTCTAGAGAGTGATCCATTCCAGAAGTTGGACAGAACTGGTGTTGGACAGCTCGTTAAAATGGGAACAGAGAAGGGACGCTCAACCAGGCCGGACCTTAAGGTTGGAATCTGTGGTGAGCATGGTGGAGAGCCTTCATCGGTTGAATTCTGTCATATTGTCGGTCTCAATTATGTCAGTTGTTCTCCTTACAGAGTTCCCGTGGCGAGGTTATCGGCAGCTCAAGCAGTAGTGAAGAATAGATAGTCATTATTGCAGGCCGCGCCTGAGGGTGCGGCCTTTGCTATTTTGGAGGTTTGCCTATCATGGCAGCGTTGATCTCGGGATATCTATCACAAACAGGATTCGCCACGGTAAGCTGGGAAAATTGGGTGATGTTTGCAATTGCAGGGCTTCTCGTCTATCTAGCGGTCGCAAAAGATGCTGAACCACTTCTTCTTGTGCCTATGGCGTTCGGAATGGTAATTGCAAATATTCCTCCAGAGGTCACAGGGGTTTTTGCTCCAGGAACGGGTATCATGTGGATCCTGCAACAGGGACTGATGCTAGGAATATATCCCCCTTTGATATTTCTCGGTATTGGTGCGGTTACTGACTTCTCTTTCGTGTTAGCTAATCCCAAAACACTGTTTTTGGGGGCTGCTGCGCAGATAGGGATTTTCATTACCTTTCTGGCAGCGAACTGGATGGGATTTTCCATTTCAGATGCAGCGGCGATAGCCATTATTGGTGGAGCCGATGGACCTACTTCCATATATGTTGCCAGTATTTTGGAATCCCAGTTCCTTCCCATAATTGCCATAGCTTCGTATTCATATATTGCCTTGATCCCTGTTCTTCAACCGCCGATAATGAGACTTCTCACTACTCACAAAGAACGCTCGATAACGATGGGAAAGAAGCTCAGGAAAGTTTCGAAGCTCGAAAGAATTGTCTTCCCGATTGTCGCAACTATCGCGATATCGCTAATCGTTCCCCAGGCACTTCCATTAGTTGGAATGTTGATGCTGGGAAATCTTCTAAGAGAGAACGGCAGAACGAAGCGCCTGGTTGAAGCTTCAGGAAAGTACATCTCCGATACTGTAATAATCTTGTTATGTGTATCTGTGGGTGCCAAGGCAGACGGGAAGATATTCCTTACGTTGGAGAGTATAATGATTTTGGGATTGGGTTGTGCCGCTTTCATTGTAGCAACTGCTTCGGGAATTCTATTTGCTAAGTTGATGAATGTGTTTTCCACGAATAAAGTGAATCCTTTGATAGGCGCTGCAGGTGTTTCGGCTGTCCCAACCGCCGCAAGGGTAGCGCAGAAAGTAGCTTCGGAGGAGGATCCGACAAACTTTGTTCTTATGCACGCTATGGGACCGAATATCTCGGGTGTAATCGGATCGGCAGTTGCTGCAGGGGTATTCCTTTCAATAATATGATAATGTGGAGTGGGAGGACATAATGGCTGTAAAGAAGCAGTTTCAAGTAAATATCAATCACACTCTGTGTAAAAAGTGCGGCATATGCTATTGGATATGTCCCACGAAGACGATCACCAAGGGAGAACTGGGCAGGCCACAGATAATTGATCAGAAGACCTGTATAGGTTGCCTCATGTGCGAAAACGCTTGTCCGGATTTTGCGATCGATGTTTATG
>WOZY01000095.1 GCA_011620045.1 Mesotoga sp. | reverse complement strand
CAAATGACTCGACGAGGAAGCTTCTTCCCAGTAAGGTGAGAAAAAGAAGCAGGAAGAAAGCAATGACTTCGATCAAGGGGTTTGACAACCTCTTGCGGCCAATGTCAACAGTGACTGTCAGGCCTATAGAAAGTATCAGTAAAAGTATTCCAAGAGGACTTGATAGAAAGACGTCGAAAGTAAAGGCAAGGAAGATCAGAACGACCCAAATGAAATGAATCCAGAACTTCTTATCGTCCATCTTTGCTAGCTTTCGATTATTCACAAATGCATGATCAACCACATAGTAGGCCACCAGAAGATGTAATGGCATATCTCAACCTCCGATCTTCTTCTTGCTGTTCCATGGTAGCACAGGAACAAGAAAGGTTGCAACAACAAGTGCGGCAAGAACCCCAAATCCGAGGCTTATGCCGAATGTGCTCAGGAGTTTTCCCCTTGCAAAAATGAATGAGAAGAAGGTTAGCATGGTCGTTGCCGAAGACATGGTTATTGATTTGAAGGTTCTGGCCAGCTCTGTGTTCTTCTTATCCGTAGAACTATATATAACGTAAACAAGTGAGTCTACACCAATTCCAATTATCAGTGGGGCAGAGATTACAGTGATAAAAGTCGTTTCAATTCCCATCAATTCCATTAATCCAAACATCGACATCAAAATTCCAACCATTAGAACTAATGTCTTGAGGCCATCTACGATTGACTTTCTTTCGACAGAAACGACGACAAAGATTGCTAGAAAGGCAACTAGACATATCGGAAGGGAGACGATTCTCACAAGATCCATCAGGTAATGGAAGACTTTGGGATATCCTCCGAAAGAAGCTCTGAGTTCAGGACTGAGACTGTCGTAAATAATCTTGATAACATTGTTTCTATAAATTGTCGATGATGGTTCGGAGTTCAGAACAAAATACGTCTCACCATTGGCAGCCTCATAGAGAAGCTGATCCCTCAGGCTTTTTGGTAAAACCTCGGTAGCAAGTTCAATAAGATCATTCGAGCTTTCAATGGATTCCGCTCTGTCAAGCAGTTCTACGACGAAGTCATAGTAATTTGCTTTCTTGAAGACTGCCTCAATTAACGGAGAGTCTCTCAGTGCATCGATTTCCCTGGTAACTTGCTGGATCTGGTTAAAGTAATCTCCCTCTCCTCCTTCGATAACAGAAAGTATTGAGAAGGAGCTCTTGAAGTTTGGGTTCTGATCGATTTCCTCATGCGCCCTTCTTAGAGAATCTATATCCGGAAGTATAAATGGCACCGAGTTTATAATACTTCCCCCGAAGGTTCTTTCAATTAGGGAGGGAACTGCGATCTGTTCTGAGTCGGTTGACATCAGTCCCGGTGGAGTATAGGAAAAGCTTCTAATATTGTTCAGACCAAGATAGCTGAGCATCAGGATAAGCATGAAGACAACTCCTCCGAAAACGACGCCGAATCTCAAGATTACCTTCGAGATTCTCAGGAAAAATCTGTCAAGCAGGTGAATGTTTGCCTTCTTTCCCGGATTCATTACGGTCTTGATCGAAATTGCCGGGAGATAGACAGTCATTACGACAAAGAAGACAACAATACCGATTGCGGAGAGAATCCCCAATTCCCTAATGGCCGGTGAGTCAATAACCGCAAGAATCGCGAAAACCAGCGCAGTCGTGATCATACTTGCCGATAGAGGCTTTATGAGCGCTTTGTAAGAGTTGTGCAGAAGAGATACTGGATTCTTTTCTCTTGTAGCTCCGTCTGATAGTCTCGTGAGCATGTGAATTCCGTAGTCAATTCCCAGTCCAAGGGTTATAGCCGTTACGAAAGTGGTGATAATATTCAGCGAACCGAAGATCATATATGAGAGGCCAAGCGTAATGAACATAGAGATTGCCAGAGACGAAAAGACACACAGAGTGATCTTCAGACTCGAGTATGCAAAAAAGAAGAGAAGAGATATTCCAGCCAGTGAGAGTATTGTTGTGAGAATGAAGTCGTCGCTCACTTGCTTGTGCGAATCGTAGGTTCCGAAATGGTCTCCTGCCATCCCATAGGAAACACCGTGGGATTTGGAAATCTCACTTATCCATTCTCTCAAGCCTGGTATAACTCTTTTCACGTACGAAACGTCTGAGGAAGGCCCATCTAGCCTGATACCCACGACCAGCACCATTGGATCATTTACGGGGACAGACTCCGGTAGTCTTACGAAATTAATAAAATCATCTTCATGAGTTTCATTACTGACGAGAGCCTTCAGTTCTTCAAATCCAATTAGCATCTGTCCAAGACTGCGAATGGCGGAAAAATCATGGTTGACAAGCATCTGCACTGTCCTTGTGAGATCTTTGTCACGGTTTCTCATCGAAGCCAGTTCGGCTGGATCGACCATGAGCAGTCCCAGGGGTCCGAGATCCGACATGAGATCGAATCTCACAAAGGATTCGATGTTTTTAAACTCAGCTGCTCGGTCGTAAATATCTCTTGCCGCAGCCACCAGACTTTCTTTGCCCTTTTCGGTCTTGTCATCCGTTTGAAGAACGACGTAGGTGACACCTCCGGATGTGTCACCGCTAATAAAGCGATTGTACTGCTTCACAATCGGGTCGTCCTGCGGAAGTACCTTTAGAAGATCTGAATCAACGCTAAGCTTCATCGAAAGGTAGGCACCGAATGCACCAAGGATGATGAAAAACACTATTACTGCCGCGCGGTGTTTTATTACTAGCTCACTCAATCTCTGCAACTAATCATCACTCACCATCAGTTATCTCTTGTCCATAGAAAGGGCGTCTCTAGTATAGCAACTTTCGTACGGCTTGCATGTATTTGAATCGGCGTCCGTCAGATAGTCAATTTCTTAATAAGAAAATGCCTGACGGGAAGAAAAGGTATTGAATAGCGTTCTACGGTCTGCAGGAATAACTGACTAACAGAAGTACCTTCTCTAAGAACCACAACCGGTCCGACGCCTGAGAAGACATCTGAGACAAACCTTCCCGGACTGAAAGAGTTCATGAAGTGCACGCTGCCAAATTCAAAACCGTCTTCCAGGAAAGAGTTGTAGTCAGACTCCATTACTAGTGTGTAACCCGGGACGTAGCTTAGTATGAAAACACCGTAGTCAACAAACTCCCATTTTGTTACTGTGGTTCCGAAGAGGTCGACTGTCTCTCTATCTGTCGAACCTTTCTTACCAGTCTCTATAAAAAACAAAGTCTGTAGTTTCGAGAAGACCTCGGAATAGGGAGAGACAAATGTCCTGACACCGTTTTCAGTCGACATAATCCAGGGACCAACCCTTTCCCTCTCGAGTTGTTTAAGCACTGAACTGAATTCTCTCACGGCCTCAAGATGGTTTTTGAAGCCCTCGAGAAGAGGCAAGAATCTATTTCTAAGAAAGAAGTCGGGAGCTGCACTGCGTCTCCCGACATTCTGAATATCTTCAAAATTGACATAAAGTATGACCAAAAGCCCACAAACTAGAGCAATCAGCGAGATTACGATTGGCAGACTTGCGATCTTCAATTCTCAGTCTTCGCTCCTAATTGCTCAAGTATCGTCTCAAGAGCTTTTGATAGCTGAAGGTCATGTTCTACATCTACTGATGCCGTCGATAATGTCAGCTCTCTCCCATCTTCTCCAGGGACGTCTTCTCCCGGCTCTACAACGATATCAGGTTCTATCCCCTGAAGATGGATGTCGTTTCCATCTGGAGTGAAATAGTGAGCAGTGGGGAGCCAGATTTCTCCACCGTTTGAAAGATTGAACACAGTTTGAACGGCTGCCTTTCCGAAGGTCTTGGTACCAATCACCGTTGCAAGCCCGTGATCCTTTAAGGCGCCCGTCAATATCTCCGAAGCCGAAGCGCTTCCACCATTGACGAGGACCACTATTGGTTTATCTGCGAAGTAGGT
>WOZY01000304.1 GCA_011620045.1 Mesotoga sp. | reverse complement strand
TTGATGTGCCAATGGGAAGCATTGCTCTTCTTCAGGGAGCAAGAGGATCAGGCAAGTCGGCCCTTCTGAGGAGTTTCATTCATTTGAATGAAGAACTCTTCGACAAAGTGAGTTATACCGGCTCAATAAAACTCTTCGGTTCGGATATTGACGATCTAGATAGAAAAAGCGTGAGAAAGCGAGTAGCATACGTCGATACAACCTTTCTTGAAGCAATGTCTAATTTCTCGCTGATTGAGTTCTTCAGGTTTTTGAAAGGCAAGAACTTTAAGTTCGAGGATTTCGAAGAAAGCGAACTGGACCTTTTTCACGAGCTCGATTTACTCGACCTTCTTTCGGTGAAAGCAGAGACTTCCCTGAAAAGCATTCCGCTCTTTAAGAGGCTTTCATTGCTGGTTTTTTCGACTCTGGTCCGCCATCCCGAAATAATCATCCTTGACAACATTCTCGATCACCTTGACGACGATGCTTGTACAGAGGTGAAAAACATACTTCTGGAGACAAGAAACAATGTGACTATGATTATCTCTTCCAGGTTTGTTCTGAGACTTCTAGACATTTCAGATTTGTTGATTGTTCTGAAAAATGGTAAAATTTCATATGTCGGAAGTCCGGAAGTTTTCGTTCTGAACAACCGATAATTCCTCTTCATCGGAGGTGAGTGATGAACGTCCTTACCGTTACGCTTAACCCTGCTCTCGACAGAGAAATTGTTGTCGAGAATTTCAGGATAAACGAATTCCACAGGGTGAAGAATCCCAGTTACTCAGCGATGGATCCTGGAGGTAAGGGCATAAACGTATCGGTAATTCTCTCCGGTCTAGGGATTCGAAACGTAGCTGTGGGTTTCCTCGGCGGAAACATAGGCAAAGTGGTTGAAGAAAGAATGCGCATGATAAGTGACTTGATAACCACCGGCTTTGTACATGTGGAGGAAGAAACTAGGGAGAACATTGCAATAGTAGATCCGTTAGGTGACACAATAACCGAGATTAACTCATCCGGCCCCTTGATAAAGCCGGATGACTTACGTATGTTCCTCCGAAGATTCGAAGTGACTCTTTCGCGAGTCAGACACGTCGTAATTTCCGGCAGCATTCCGAGAGGCGTCGACAACGACATCTACAAGACACTATGCAAAAAGGTCACTGATACGGGTAAGTTGGCGTTTGTTGAAGGTATAGGGCCGGCCTTTGAAATGGCCGTAGAAGCCGGTGTGGTAACTGTGGCTCGGCCGGATCTAAGAAGCAGAAAGCTAATATTCGGAGAGAGTCTAGTCGATCTCAACGATTATGTTAATGCAGCCAAAACGATAATAGAAAAGGGCTCCAAATTGGCGATACTCTCTTATGCTACTGAAGGCGACGTTATTGCAACACAAGATGGAGTCTGGCTGTTCAAGACCAGAGGTCATATCGACAGATCCCACCTGCTGGGAACCGGCGATGCGTTCATGGCAGGGGTGGTCCACTCTATGATTGAAAACGAAAGAGATTGCTTTTTGGCCGCAAAGAGGGGTATGTCCGCGGCCGTTGCGGAAGCTGAATACATAAGAAAAGAACTAATATCACTTAAGGACATAGACGAACATATAGATTCTTTCGACATCCGGGAACTGGAGTGATCTGAATGAAAGTAAGCGAAGCAATGATAAGAGATGTTTCGACAATTTTCGAAGATGAAACAATCGAGGATTTCATCGTCTTCTGTTTGAGGCAGAACAAATCAGGTCTTCCAGTTGTCGATGAGGAATTCAGAGTCGTAGGGTTTCTGAGTGAAAGCGACATAATCAAGAGCGCCCTTCCCAGCTACTTCAGTCTTCTTCAATCAGCATCATTCATTCCCGACACACATCAGTTCGTCATAAGACTGGGGAAGATAAAGGACGACCAGGTCTCACAGCACATGGTGAAACCTCCAGTGCTAATCAAACCTGATGATACTGTAATATATGCGGCCGACCTCCTCATCAAGAATGGGCTTAAGATCATGCCTGTAGTCGATGACGAAGGAAAACTGATGGGAATAGTCAACAGGATCTACCTTATTCACGCAGCGACGCAAGGCAAGATCGATAGATGAAGAAAACCGTTTCAATCTATACTTTCGGCTGCAAGATGAACCAATATGAATCTCAAGCAATGGCCGAGAGATTGGAAGATTACGAAGTGAGTTTTTCTAAGGAACATGCAGATCTCTTCATTTTGAATTCATGCACCGTAACCTCCGAAGCGGAACGAAAACTAAGACAGCTTTTCAGGAGGCTGAAGGGACTCAACCCGAATTCAAAGATTATAGTTGCAGGCTGTTACTCCGAGCTTTCACCAGAGCAATTACTAAGGCTCGGCGCTGATGAAGTAATTGGAGTCAGAGAGAAGGCGGCCATACATAAATACGCCTCGAAGCAGTTGAATCGGCCAGATGGAGTCGAGAAAGGAAATTTTCTGACTGTTACTTCCAGTATAGAAGGGAGAACCAGGGCTTTTTTGGGAATCGAAGACGGATGTTTGAACCGCTGCTCATATTGCAGTATCAGACTCGCAAGGGGCGACAAGATTATCAGTAAGCCTGTTGATCTAGTAAAGAGAGAGTTTAGAGGTTTAGTGGAAAGAGGTTATAGAGAGATAGTGTTGACGGGAATCAACATCGGATATTACGGCTTTGATTTCGATGCATCTCTCGCAGAACTTCTTTACGAGCTTGAGAAGATTCGTGGAGACTGGAGAATTCGACTCGGTTCGATCGACCCGGACACAATGAATGACAGTTTTCTCGAACTGGTAGCTAACTCATCGAGGATAGCCAGACATCTCCATCTTTCTCTTCAGAGCGGGTCAGACGCGGTTTTACGATCAATGAGAAGGAAATACACGATCAGCGAGTATCTTAGAGCGGTGGAGAGAGCCAGAAGTAGAGATTCGAGATTTTCATTTACTACAGATCTGATAACCGGTTTTCCTGGAGAGAGTGATGAGGATCATCAAAAGACATTGAGAATCATAGAAGCTGTCGGCTTCTTGAAAGTGCACATTTTTAGATTCTCGAAGAGGCCGGGAACTGAAGCGGCGGAAATGGCCGGTCAAATAGAATCAGCCGTCAAGAAAGCCAGGTCTGTGGAACTCATGGAAGAGGCTGTTCGATCAAGAGAGAGATACCTTGAGAAACAGATTGGCAGAATGAACAGAGTCTTGATCGAGAGATCAGATTCTTCCTGTAGTCACGGATTCGATGAGTATTACATACCTCACAGAATTGAGGGAAAACATGAAGGCTTTGTGAATGCGAGAATAATTGAGTTACAGAGTCATGAGGAGGGTTCCGATGCAGAACTATATTGCCGATCAGTGGTGTGACGAAGGCTCTTCCCAGATTAGCATCCTTATACCGGGAGTAATGAACAGCGAATCGGTCTATGAAGTAGTTCGAACGTACAACGGATTACCTTTTGCATTCAGAAAGCATTTTGATAGGCTGAAGCAATCCGCGAATCTGTTGGGACTCGACGTACCGTTCACATGCAAGGAGCTGAACTCGATAATAATTGATGGGCTGGATAGAAACAAGGCTGTTCAGACCGAAGATTTCAGAATTCGCATCTCATTAATGAACGACGTTTCTGGGAGCATAATCGCAGTACTTTTCAGCCGCCTTACTTCAGCTTCGAAGGATATCTATGAACTGGGTGTAAAGATCTCGATCTCACCTTTTCTGAAACCCTCGGGCGAGATAGTCGATCCGCACCTGAAGATGCCGGGTGCAAGCTGGAATATTAGAACAAGAAAGGCCCTTGGAGATAATTACGACATGATTATTCTAAATGAAAAGGGCAATCTATGTGAGGGCTCTTTTTCCAACATTTTCCTTGTTCGCGACGGGTCGGTTGCGACGCCGGATGTTCAGTCT
>WOZY01000289.1 GCA_011620045.1 Mesotoga sp. | reverse complement strand
TATTGATGCGTATTCAGGTACACTGTCCAGGAATTGGATCTGAAATACCCCCATTCTCAAGACATTTCTCACCGCCACTGGAACTTTGCTGGGCTTCCGTAAGAAACGAGCAAGTTCATAGTCGATTCTGATTCTCTTTCTCAGAACTCCGTAGATCAAGTTTATACAGAAAGATCGGTCTTTTGAAGAAAGGGTGGAGAGAGCTATCTCCACCTTCTTGAAAGAAATGTAACCGTTTGCGTCAAAGAATGACAGAGTCTGTAATGCTATGGAACGAGCATCCTGAATCAATCTCTTCCGGCACCCGACAACACCAGCATTCTGAGCAACTGAAGAATCGAAGTAGCGGCAGACGCAACGTAAGTCATCGCTGCTGCTCCCAGAACGGCGCTCACTCCCTTCAGCTCTTTCGAAGGCATTCCCATAGATGCAAGAAGCTTCTTAGCTCTGGAGCTCGCGTTGAACTCGACTGGTAGTGTTACCAGCGTAAAAAAGACAAAGGCTGAGAAGACAACGATTCCGATTCTAATTAGAATCGGTGATACCATCAGAAGCCCAATTATGAAGATAATCCAGGAGAGAGAAGAACCAATCTGAGCAACAGGTACCACTGCATTGCGAACAACTAACGGTGCGTATTTTTCTTTGTCTTGAATTGCATGGCCGATTTCATGCGCAACTACTCCCAAGGCCGCTATCGATGTGCTGTTGTGAGTTGCATCAGACAATCGTACAACCCTCTTCTTTGGATCATAGTGATCAGTAAGATTGCCTCTTATTCTTTCTATCTTAATGTCATAAAGCCCCGCGTTGTCAAGAAGCTGTCTGGCTAACTGAGTGCCGTTAAACCCGAAGGTAGACCTAACTTTCGAATACTGAGAAAACCGCGAGCTAACAAGAAACTGGGCGTAAGCTGCCAAGATAATTGCAGGAATAAGTATTATGAACGTTGGATCCCAAAACAACTTAACCACCTCCTACTTTGATTATATAACCCGTGAGTCAGGTGGTCAACGCAATATAGGCATCGCTTGATGTTAAAGACTTATTTCACAAAAGGACTTTTGAAAACCATCTGTTTATTTCGATCTGTCTAGCTGCACACACAGCCAGGATCCAAAACCATCAGTCCCTCGAGCGACAAGTCCCATCTTACGGTCTACAAGAAGAAATAGCGTCAGTCATTATCTCTCGAAGGATAGCTTGCTGCCGAAGAGAGACCGTTGCATTCTACCCCTATTCTTTTCACATGGAGGATCTGTGTTGACCTCATACTGTTTTGAGCCCGTGGCCAGTGAACACAGAGATGATACGCTCACCAGGATCTGAAAAAGCTGTGTACTTCTTCAGTCCCGCTATTGTAGCTGCAGCAGTTGGCTCCAAAAAATGACCTCGTCTAGCCATTTCAGTACGGGCCTCAATTATCTCCATTTCTGAGACATCAAGAAATAGTCCGCCACTATCTCGAACTGCTCTAAGTATCTGGGATCCTCTTACCGGTCTTTCGATTGCAATTCCCTCAGCAACCGTAGGCTTAGTTTCTACAGGCACTGGCTGCACCAGTCTTCTGTTAAACGCTTGCACAAGCGGAGAACAGTTCTCCGACTGTACCGCAATAATCTTCGGAATATTGTCGATTATTCCCGCAGATTTCATTTCCTGAAACCCGATCAACGCTCCAAGTAGTAAGGTCCCGTTTCCCACTGGAAGAACAATCGTATCTGGGCTCTTCCAGCCAAGTTGCTCGCAAATCTCGAAAGAAAAAGTCTTTGTACCGTGAAGAAAGACCGGATTGTAAGTATGACTTGCGTAGAACCTTTCACTCGCAACTTTGAGAATAGATCTCGCAGTATCTTCTCTAGAACCCCTAATCAACCTTAACCTGGCACCGTATGCTCTTATTTGATCTAGTTTTCTCGCTGAAGTCCGTTCGGGAACGAATATCTCACAAGATATGCCTGCCCTGGCAGAATAGGCTGAAATCGAACATCCCGCATTTCCCGACGAATCTTCAACAACTGATTCAACTGAGTGCTCTCTGGCGTAAGTTATGAGCACGCTTGCCCCTCTATCTTTATAGGAACCTGTAGGAAAGAGATGGTCCTGCTTAATCAGCACCTTCCGTCCGCATATTTCCTCTTCGATCAATGGAGTGAAACCTTCCGACATAGATATGATAGACCGATCAAACTCTATCGGAATGGCCTCCCGATAGCGCCACATATTAGGAGGGCGTTTTTCTATCTCCTTAACAGGAAAGCGCGAATCGTATTCCAAATTGAAGACGCCTCCACATTCGCATCTGAAGTCTTTCGATTCAGTGGGGTACTTGCGCCCGCATTGAGAACAAACGAAGAAAGCCGATGTCAAAAGGTGTAGTCCACCGATATATATGGCCTAGCAAAAGGAACAGTGCTACGTGGATCCAGCTGCCAGTATCCATCAAAGCCAGCATCCAGACAGACTTTTGAGAAATAGCTTCCAAATCCTATTCTTGAATACAGAGGAGTGCCTGCGATCGCTCGGTCTCCACCTGCAACAGCAAAGATGTGATTCAGGGACCAGAAAAGCTGCCCCTTCAGATAAAGACTCTTGTATACCGGGATTCTCGTCTGAACTCCTAAGTATGTATGTTCAGGGATGCTGAACCCTTTAACCACAAGGCTTGACCAGTTGAACGAGAAGATGTAAGAATGAATTACCCCCTGGATCAAGGGTATCCCTGCCGCAAAATGTAGAAAAAAGGGTGTCACGACCGAACCGGAGGACATATCAAGATTGAAGCCAATTCCGACGCTGATTGCAACAGAAAAACCTGAAACTCCAAGAATCAAAATCAACGAAATCAATAGTAGTTTTTTCACCACGCACCTCCTGAAGTTTTTATCTGGAGCTTTCATCATTGAAGCCTACAGCAAAGATTGTGGGGAGATCGAAATCCCTCTTAGCTATCTTTATACCCCAGATCTGAGTATAAGCTTTCTTCCCGATAACGAGACCGTGTTTCATATCCTCTTCAAGCCTTTTCATCCCTTCTTTGAACCCCTTCTCTGACATTAATCTTAGTGCAGAATATGCTTTTTTTCTGTACTGCTCGAAATGTTTCTTCTTGAATTCGAAAGTCGTCTTGACTTTTGTAGTGTATATTCCTTCAAATCCCGCTTTCTTCATCGCAGACGTTATAGACGAGTTCCCGGGATACCTGGCCCTGTCTATCTCAAGTGTCTCAGGAAAATAGTGAGTTAGCGTTCTTTCACCAATATCCTGGCAGGAATCCGTAACTGTCAGCACGCTCCCATCATTTTGCAGCACTCTAAAACTCTCTTCGAAGAGGCTCTCAAGATTGGCAATGTAATGAACAAGATTGACACTGAAGACGAAATCAAACTGCGCATCTTCATACGGAAAGGGCTGGTCAGCATCGGCAATCTTTAACTCAACTCTGTGATTCTTCTTTGTGCCCTCAATAATCATTGAAGGGCTGATGTCAAACCCGAATCCACGCGCGTGAAGAAGCTCCGAAAGGATACTCAAGTAATCAGCAGTGCCACAGCCAACTTCCAGAATTCTGTCGGCATACCTGACTCTGTTGAAAACATGTTCTACCAGCTTTTCGTTGGGATATCTGTACTTTGAATATGTGATTGCCACTTCGTCAAAATCAAAGCTTTTTCTGTGTCTCACACAGTTTCACCTCTCAAATAGTCTAGCAAATCGGTTTGACAAACCGGCACCCAAAATCTACTCTGCATTTCGCTATTGAGTTTTCTTGTTTGCGTTCTCTGAAAGCATGTTTCTGCACTTGTGCAGAAGTCAACTTTGACAGCAATGAATCTGAAAAGAGCCAAACAAGGGGAAAAATGAAAAGAAAAACAGACGTACCACCACAGTGGTCTATTATGCAATCTC
>WOZY01000182.1 GCA_011620045.1 Mesotoga sp. | reverse complement strand
AATACTATAAAGTATTATAAGTAGGTGAAACTCATGTTTGTCGGTAGAAAGAGGGAATTAGCCTATCTGGAGGAAAGATTCGCCAGGGAAAGACCGGAGCTGCTTATTCTATATGGCCGCAGAAGAGTAGGCAAGACAGAGCTCACCAAAGAATTCTTGAGAGCGAAGCGGGGCATATACTATCTGGCAGAGAAGCTGCCCGAGAAGCTTCAATTGAAGAAGCTCTCAGAGAAGGTAATAGAATTCTTCGAGGAAGAGATTATTCGTGACTTCTCCGACTGGGAGATGCTGTTCAAATACCTCGCCTCAAAGCGAGAGCGATGCGTTCTTGTGATCGACGAATTCCCTTACCTGATAGAAAGAGAACCGGGCATTATCACGGCTTTTCAGAAGGGCTGGGACGAGTACTTGTCACAGTCGAATGTCTTTCTCGTTCTCACGGGTTCGAGTGTTTCCGTTATGGAGAACAGAGTCTTAAGCTACAAGAGCCCGCTCTATGGCAGGCGAACAGGTCAGCTTCTTCTTAATCAGTTTCCCTTTGGTGAAATTGGCGACTTCTTCGAGTATGAATACGAATTTGATGACTTACTCAAGATATGGGGCACACTGGGTGGAGTTCCATTTTACTTGAAGCAATTTGAAAGCAATCTCGATTACTATGGGAATGTCTTGGAGAAGATATTCAACCAGGGCGAGGTATTGTTTGCCGAAGCTGAGTTTCTTCTGAACGAGGAGCTCAGAGAACCGAGGAACTACTTTGCCATTTTGAGGGCAATCTCGCTCGGAAAGAGAAAACTGGGCGAGGTAATAAATGAAACGGGTATCGACAAGAGCAGCATTATGAAGTACATCTCAGTCCTCAATCTTCTGGGCATCGTCGAAAAAGAAGTGCCCGTGGGAGAAGCCCCACTTAAGAGCAAGAAGGGGCTCTATAGAATAGTCGACAACTTCTTCAGGTTTTACTTCCGTTATGTTTTCTACTACAAGGATCTCATACTGACCGATCAGAAGGAAAGACTTCTGAGCGTCCTGAAAGAAACCGAAAACCGGTTCTTCTCTCTCACATATGAGGATTTAGCGCGCAGCGTTGTGACGGAGATTACAGGATCGAATTACTTCGAAATTGGCCGCTGGTGGGATAGGAACACTGAAATCGATCTGGTGGGCTTGGACAGAGAAGAGAAACGAATACTATTTGGAGAAGTGAAGTGGAGTGAACGGCCTGTCGGCACTGACGTTCTGAGAAACTTACGTGAAAAAAGCAATATGCCTCGATGGGATGGCTTCGAGAAGAAAAACTACGTGATCTTCAGCAGATCGGGCTTCATCGAAGCCCTAATTGAGCAGGCGAAATCCGATGGATCTTTGATTCTTGTCCATGGGAACAAAAGAGTCGTTTAGATTCCATGTTCATTTATCATTTTCGGAATCTAATGGGAATTCCGTGAAACTGAAGGAAAACTTACTTTAACTGCAAAGAACTACGCAACTATACTATATACTGGTTCTTACTATTTCTGCTTCAATCAGCTGTAGTCCCGTTGGAGCAGATGGTACGCAACAGATCCCATGTCAATCTAATGAAGGATCTTGGCAACAACCGGTTTCGAAGTCCAAGAGGATTCCCCCAAGCTCTTGAAGAGCTTCAAGTGCGATCCTCCAATAGCTTCGGTTCGGTCATCAAAAGTTAACGAGATGTAAAGAAGCGAGTCTGTCACGAAAAAGAAGCATATTCTTTCAACTAATTCTCCGCTTTTTCCAACCCCCAACCCGCTATCCCCAACCACAGTTTTTCACAAGACCAGATCCTGAACAGGAGCACTTCAGATGACGAAGTGAGTTGGTTCTCAGAACCTAACGTCCTAACCCTAGAAAGGTTCTTCCTCCTGGCGAAGCCACCCTTGCGTCCGCCGATGATTCTCGGCGCATCACTTCCCGGGATGGTCTTCCCGGCACAGCGTCCTGCCGAAGGCAGCAATTCATACCACTATGGTTCATACAAGAGCCGTCCTCCGTTGACCGTCCCAAATCATGAACCGCACTTCGGTCTCCCATATGACACAGTCATTTTTACTCGACTATTATGTTGATCGCAAAGGTCTGTATTGGATGGACGCTTTCCCAGGGTCGCCTGAGGGAGAATATGACAACTGTCTCGCCGGGTTGTTGGGCTTCGAATACCCACTGGACATTATAGGGAGCTCCCACGAGTTCGGAATCGTCAAGGCACTTCTTTTCGAAGGTCGAGCCCTCGTAGATCAGCGAAACGACGTTTGGGTTGGTTATCTTTACGTCCCAGACATAACCTGTGGATCCGTTTTCCTGGAGTTCCATGCTAGCTATCTCTCCTACAGAGAGGGTGTTCATGGAGGTTCGAAGACCCTTCACATCGAGCTGGGAGGAATTCCAGAGCAGTGAAGTCACGAGCATGTTTGGCACGAATTCTCTGATTGTCTCTTCGAAGCTTCCGTCGCGCTTCATTTCTTCGAGAGTCTTCTGGAAGTTCAAAATCAGTCCGAGATTCGTTCCCTTTGAAGCCGCGATGTAGAAGTAGTTTGTTTGTAGCTCCACAAGAGCTTCCAGGCCGTCGATGCTGTAGCCTGCGTTCTTGACCAGCTCGCCGACAGTGAGGTCGGTGAAGACTGCCAAATCCGTTTCGCCTTCGACAAGTTGCGCGACGGTGTCGAGAGGATCGAGAGAGCTCACTAGGTTCTCGAAGCCCATCTCCTTCAGGAGCTGCTCAGTCCACCAGTTCGTCGTCGTGCCTATGGCCGCGACTCTCTTTGCGGACTCGAGGTCTGTAGCTGTGGAGATGGCTTCTTTCCGGCCGTAAAGGTAGGCGGTGTTCTTTCCCACCGGTCCGATCCACTCGAAGTTTTCCCTTCTCTGCTCGGTCTGGTCCATGCTGAAGAGGAAGACGTTCGGCAGATTCGAGGCCAGTTCATAACCGATGGACCATGGGACAATCAGGATCTCGCCAGACATATCGATTCTCCGTAGGATCTCCTTCACCATTTCGGTTACGAAGCCAGTCGGTTCTCCGTCTTCGCCCCTGAAGGTTACCGGCGGGTACTCCTCGGTCAGGAAGGTGTAGATACCGGGAACGGGCTGCCCGGGGAACCATTCTCCGTAGAGCTCGGAGAAGAAGCCCGATCTCTTGAGACCGTCGAGAGCCTTCTGAAATGCGCTCACGATTTCTGAGGGGACGTCCTTCGAGAAACCGAGGTATGTCATGTCCAGGTCGATCGCGACTGTCGACACGGGACTATAAGAGGCTTGTTCCCTTTTGAGAAGCTCCTGGAGAACCGCCGAGTTGAAGGGTGCGAGGTCGATCTCTCCGTCAAGAAGGGCTTCGAGCAACGTCTCTTCGTCTTCAAAAATGATAAGGTTGTCGAATCCCTGCTCCTCTAAAAGTTTGTGGGAATAGTATTCGCTTACCACACCTACCGAGTTTGCGTTTCTGGCGTCCTCCAGTGATTTGAATTCACCTGAGAGCTCCTCCCTCGTGTAGAGGTAAGTATTCGTTATGGCAACGGGGCCTGCCCAGTGATAAAGAGCTTTTCTCTGTGTCGTGAAGACAAGAGATGGGAGGCAGTATCTTCCCTCGCCCCGGAGCATCTCGAGGGCTTCGTCGAATTTGACGGGCTTCATCTCGACATCGATGCCGGTTTCACTTTCCAGCGATCCGACCAGATCGACGAGGAAGCCTTTCAGATGGCCTTCCTCAAGGTAGCTGAAGGGATCGTAATCGGGATTGACAAGGAAGGTAATGGGCTGGGCCATAGCAACAGGCGCGAGAAAAAGAACAATGATAATCGAAAAGACTGCTTTCTTGGAAATAGTGGATTTCATTGTTACACCTCCATTGAGTGTGTGATGATTCCTATTCTAGACGACATATCCTGTTTCACAAGCAACAATCAATA
>WOZY01000230.1 GCA_011620045.1 Mesotoga sp. | reverse complement strand
AAGGCGGACATTCTCGCAGTTTCTACGGGCCTGGCCGCGTTGCTTCAGGTTAGGGGAGGAATGCTTCTTGGGAAACTGGTTTTCGACTTTCCCGACGGTACTCCGGTTGATTTCATTACACAGTTTTACTACGCAAAAGGAAATAGAATACCGAAAGCGCTTATCGTAACGGGTCTGAAAAAGAAGGATATCAGGCAGTTCAAGAGAGACTTCCATTATATCGGAGATCCTCGTAATGAGCAGGAAGAGAGACTGCTAAGCATCGCCTTCAAGAACATTGATGAAGAGCAGAAGATAAGACTGAATGCCGCCCATTCCCTGAGACAGGCTCAACAGATTCTGGGGCTGAAGAGATTTCCTTCGAGAATCGAGGGTATAGATATCTCTCACACTCAGGGACTGTACACGGTAGCCTCGGTAGTTGTCTTCGACAATGGAAAGCCGAACAAATCCGAATATAGAAGATACCGCATAAGCGAGCTCGAAGAACCAAATGATTTTGAGGCAATGGCAACTGTCATCAAGAGGCGATACACAAAACATCCGCTTCCAGATCTTCTTCTAATCGACGGTGGAGAACCACAGCTCAGAGCCGTCGAGAAGGCCTTTGCCGAGATAGGCATGGATGAATACGAAGTAGTGGGATTAGCAAAGGAGTTCAATGAGCTTGTCTTTCTTGACAATCGCGAAAGGGTTAAGCTGAAGGAAGAGCACCCCGTCTTGAGAATGATAATCTCTATAGACAACGAAGCCCATCGCTTTGCTGTAAATTATCACCGGGTCCTCAGGGAAAGGAGATTTCAAACTTCAAAGATAGACGACATTCCTGGGATCGGGCCGAAAAGGAAGAAGGCGCTGCTCAGGGCATTTGGCAGCGTCAAAGGGATCACTGAAGCCTCTGAAGCCGATCTTTATGGCGTCCTTAAGAACAGTAAGGCAGTTGAAGCGGTTGTCCAGTGGGCAAATGAAAAAAGTGGAGACTGAGCTCCACTTTCTCATATTGGCCGGAATAATCGTTACTGAACTTTCTCTTTTAGTTCTTTACCAGGTCTGAATTTTGGCACCTTCCCTCCAGGAATCTCGATTGCTTCCTTAGTTCTCGGGTTAACACCTTTTCTTGGCCTTCTCTTGGTAACTTCGAAAGTCCCGAATCCGACGAGTTTCACTTCTTCATTCTTTGATAGCTCTTCTCCAACTACACCGATGAAACTATCAACGATGTCTGCAACAAGCTTTTTGGTTGCTCCGGTTCTTTCTGCGAGTTCAGCGATAAGTTCTTTCTTGTTCACAGGTACACCCCCTAGCTAGAATTCAGATCACAAGATAATTCTAACATCTTCTAATCAAGTAATGCAACACCGAATCAACTGAAACCGTTTAACAAAAGGCATTTCAAAGAGTCAACGTTCTACAACGCTCAATTCACGCAGATCATCGAAGTTAAGAACATCTTTGTGAGCCTCGATTGTGCTGGTGTATGAAGAGAGGTCCAGAGCACCGTTTCCGCTCAAAGTGAAAACAATTACCTTCTCTTCTCTGTTTTCTCTGGCCTCAATTGCTCTTCGCACGGCACCCGCAATTGCATGTGTCGACTCCGGTGCCGGTACTATTCCCTCGGTTGTGGCGAAGAGAAGTCCTGCTTTGAAAGTCTCATCTTGAGGTATGGCCTCCGGAGTGACAATTCCCTCCTTCACCAATCTTGAAACGAGCGGAGCGGCTCCGTGATACCTGAGTCCTCCGGCATGAATTGCGGGCGGAACGAAGTCTCTGCCAAGTGTGTACATCTTCAATAACGGTGTGAAACCTGCGGTGTCTCCGCTATCATAGCGATACTCGCCTTTAGATAGAGTAGGGCAGGACTCCGGCTCGCATGCGACGAACTCGATGTCTTCACCGCCGAGTCTCCTTTTGACAAAGGGAAGAATCGTTCCGCCAAAGTTCGATCCTCCGCCATGACATCCTATGATGGACGACGGCTTCTCGCCGAGCATTTCAAGCTGTTTTTCGACTTCCAATCCAATTACAGTTTGATGCAGAAGCACGTGATCAAGAACGCTTCCAAGGGAATACTTCTTGGTGGTGGAATTCAGAACGATTTCAATAGCCTCGCTGATTGCCATTCCTAGAGAGCCTGAGAAATTCTTTCTGTCCTCAAGAAACTTTCTGCCGCTTTCAGTGTTCTCTCCTGGACTGGGTTCTACCGAGCCGTTGAACATCTTCATCATGTGTTGTCTCATTGGCTTTGACTGATAGCTGTTTCTGACCATGAACACTCTTACGGAGAGGCCGAATTTCCTCCCGGCATAGGAGAGGGCACTTCCCCACTGTCCGGCACCTGTCTCGGTAGTAAGCTCTGTGATTCCATCGGCCTTATTGTAGTAGGCCTGTGCGATGGCTGTGTTTGTTTTGTGGCTTCCTGTAGGCGAGTTTCCCTCATATTTGTAGTAGATTCTGGCAGGAGTGTTCAGATACTCCTCGAGAAAAGTCGCTCTAATAAGTGGACTGGGACGGAAAACCACGTATTCGTCCAGAACCGGTTCGGGGATTGGAATGAACCTCTCTTCACTCATCTCTTGCTCAACAATTGACTTTGAAAAGATAGCCATCATATCTTTGGGGTCAATGACTTCGTTCGTTGCTGGATTCAAAGGCGGATCCATCTTAAACGGCAAGTCAGCCTTTATGTTGTACCAGCTTCTTGGCAACTCCTCTGACTTCAAATTCACCACAATTCTCTTCTTCATGCCAGTACCTCCTCAAAAAATAAAGGGGCTCTCCATTATGAGAGCCCCTTCAATATGGGTTTACCCTGGTAGCAAAAGGCTAACCCCCACCGAAGGGGCGGCTCCACCACCAGAACATATTCAGTTTATTTAGACACAGATTATCAACCATATAAAATACCTCGCTGATTTAGCTTAAATAACTATACAACGTTGGCATGTTACAAGTCAAGCAGGCGATTGTGAAAAGACTTGAAAGCAGATTCGCAACCGTGGCAGCGGTTGTACGTTAGTGTTTTGAAAGAGCAAAATGAGACCGGCTCGCCGTTGACGGCCAACGTAGCCCATTCTCCTGTTCTTGAAGAACGGGTACATGATCTAGGACAAGGGAGCACGGAAGTACTTTTCGTGTCAAGCTAAAAATGGCGATAACCTTTATCAACTGCTTCTGATTACCCATATCATCTTCTCTGGAGCTCAATCATCTTGTTCTTTACTTCATAATCAGTCTTCTTTGTCAAACAAGCACGATTTCATGTATCTCTACGCTCTTGATCTCAAATCCCCGCTTGAGCGGGGGGGACCGCTTGCGGTGGGGGTGTGTGCTCTTTGAAGTTCGTCTCGAAGCTAATGTCCTGCTCGAAACTGAACGATGTATTCACTCTTCACGTTATTTGGTCGTGATCCATATGTATGCTCCTGCCAGCAATAATGAACAAACAGCGAACTGACGCTCTCAGTGAACTATTTCAGAGCAGCAGCTCTTCCAGACTTCAAGAACCTACACCCTCCGTCACTGCGTGGCCCTCCTCCCTCAAGGGAGGACTTAAGGTCAGGATCATCAGGAGCCAATCACAACATTAGCGTAAGAACCAGCATATCAGGGGCATTTGACTCCCTGACTTATGAGTAATGATCAGCGTCAACTGTGGGGACAACGGAAAACCTTGTCTATTGTGACTAGTCTGAGTTAGCAGACCGACTACTTTTTGCCTTCTGCCTTGCGGGTGTGAGAGGGCTTCCCCCCTTCGGGCGAACAGCCGTTCGCCCCTACAAGAAGAATATGATTCTGAATGGGTTCACAGATCAGGAAGATTGGCTACCGATCCTTTGCCTCCTGGCGCGAAAGCGCCAGCTTCACTTCCTGAAATACTCTTTCATTATCTAGCAAAACCCGCTCTTATCAACCCGGTTTTCTTAACCC
>WOZY01000034.1 GCA_011620045.1 Mesotoga sp. | reverse complement strand
AGAGTCAGCGTGAGTCTCTCTTCGGATACCGCTTCCTTCGAATACGACCCCCGTTTGCTAAGAATCGGCGAAGTGAAAAGAGTCATCGAGAAGGCAGGATATAAGGCCGGAAGCCTAGTAACGGAAAATCTTGCAACGAATCGCTTAAATAGAGAAGCTATGATTAAGTTATACAGAAGGAAGCTGATCTTCTCCGCAATCTTTGCTTTTCCATTGTTGATAATCGCCATGGGTCATATGGTAGGACTGAATCTGCCAGGAATCATCGATCCTCATCTCAATCCATTCAATTTTGCCGCAATTCAGATGGCACTGGCGATTCCGATAGTCATTGCGGGAAGAGACTTCTATCTGAGAGGAATCCCGAATCTCTTTAGGGGCACTCCGAACATGGACACTCTTGTGGGCCTTGGCACCGGTGCCGCTTTTGCATATGGCATCTTTGCAACGGTTCAGATAGCTCTGGGCAACCACAATTATGTGGGCGACCTCTACTTCGAATCGGCAGGAGTAATCATTGCCCTTATCTCTCTTGGTAAGTATCTAGAGAATCTCTCAAGGGGAAAGACTTCCGATGCTATCACGAGGCTTATGAATCTTTCTCCAGAAACTGCTCTCGTAAAGAAAGGCGATGTATTTGAAGAAGTTGCAATTGACGAGATAGAGGTTGAAGATATATTACTGGTCAAGCCGGGGATGAGAATTCCCGTAGATGGAACAGTAACGAAGGGAACAAGCTCAGTCGATAAATCGGTAATTACAGGTGAATCGATTCCAGTTGACATCGAGGAAACCTCAAAGGTAATAGGAGGAACAACGAACATCAGTGGAACGTTTGAGATGAAAGCAATGGAGGTCGGGAGCGATACTGTTTTGTCGAGAATAATCAAGCTAGTAGAAGATGCTCAATCTTCTAAGGCTCCAATAGCAAGGATGGCAGATATTGTGAGCGGTTACTTCGTGCCATTGGTGCTTATCATCGCGGCAGTTACTTTTGTCACATGGATGCTTTTGGGCTACGGATTTGTGTTCTCAATGTCTATGATGATAGCAGTCCTTGTGATTGCCTGTCCTTGCGCGCTCGGGCTTGCTACGCCGACCGCCATAATGGTGGGCACGGGGAGAGGCGCCGAAATGGGAATTCTCTTCCGTAACGGCGAGTCCCTGGAAGTAACCCACAAGGTCGGAGCGATAGTGTTCGACAAGACAGGGACAATAACAAAAGGCAGACCTGAGCTCGTAGATATTCAAACGCTGGGATCGTTTGAACGCGGCGAAATTCTTCAGTTCTCTGCAAGCGTTGCCTCAAGGAGTTCCCACCCTCTAGATGCGGCTATTTCCAATGCCTACAGTGGTCCTTTGCTTGAAGTCTCTTCATTTGAGGCCTAT
This sequence comes from Mesotoga sp., assembly GCA_011620045.1. Taxonomy (GTDB): domain Bacteria; phylum Thermotogota; class Thermotogae; order Petrotogales; family Kosmotogaceae; genus Mesotoga. The sequence continues at coordinate 2,550 of WOZY01000034.1, read as the reverse complement.
TCAGGGAGAGGAATCGTCGCAGAAGTTAATGGAAGAGAAATAGTAATTGGGAATCATCGTTTCATAGATCTCACTGCAGAAGAGATGAAGCTTGTGGACAAGGCGTCCAGTCAGGGGAAGACACCTGTTGTCGTTTCTTTAGATGGGAAGATAGCTGCAGTACTTGGAATTGCGGATGTCGTGAAGGAAGAATCTTTAGAAGCCATCTCCCTGCTGAAGAAGATGGGAATAGCTACCTATATGATAACTGGAGATACCGCTGGGACGGCTGAGGCGATCGCAGAACAGGTAGGTATTGAAAATGTAATTGCCGAAGTAATGCCCGAAGACAAGGCGAAGAAAGTCTCTTCTCTTAAAGAAGAAGGCATGACCGTTATGATGGTTGGCGACGGCATCAATGATTCTCCTGCCCTTGCGGAAGCAGATATTGGCATTGCAGTAGGCTCGGGTACCGACATCGCTATGGAGGCAGCGGATGTTGTCCTCATGAGCGACAACCTGAAGAACATCCCCAAAGCGATCAGGTTATCAAGAGCAACCATAGGGAATATCAAACAAAACCTCTTCTGGGCCTTCTTCTATAACGTGATTGGCATTCCGGTGGCAGCAGGGCTTCTTTACGGAATAGCAGGCATAAAACTTAACCCGATGATCGCCGGCGCGGCGATGGCCTTCTCCAGCGTAAGTGTAGTCACTAACGCGCTGCGATTGAAGAGAGTGAAAATCTAAAAAAGGAGGAAGAAAATGAAACTAGAAATCGAAGGAATGAGCTGCAATCACTGTAGAATGAGAGTGGAAAAGGCATTGAAAGCTGTTGAAGGAGTGGAAAAAGTAATAGTCGATCTTGACAATGGAACGGCAGAGGTCTCCTCAACGAAAGAGATCGAAAGGAACCTCCTGAGAGAAGTCATTGAAGATGCCGGCTATGCTTTGAAAGGAATTGAAGAGTAATATGAATAGTCATTCGCCTCACAAACACGATTCGGCTTTGAGAATCTTGAAAACAGCCAGAGGTCAAATAGAAGGTACAATAAAGATGATTGAGGATGATAGATACTGCATAGACATCTCAACTCAGCTCCTCGCCGTGATCTCGCTTCTTAAGAAGGCAAACACGACTGTCGTCAACAAACATATCGAAACGTGCATAAGAGAAGCGGTAGGCTCCGGCGACATTGATGAGAAGATTGAAGAACTTGAAACTCTCTTGAAATACATAGAAAAGAGTCTCTAGTCTTCTCCCTGAGGCTCGTCCTTTTTATCTCCTCCGTTGATTCTGAAAAACCCTTCAAGGTCTTCAAGGACACCCTCGAGTTCTTCATCTTCAACATCCCAAAGCTCTTCAACTCTTTCCTTCAGAAGAGCATTTCTCTCTTCTACAGCTTCTAGGTACAGCAGAAGCAACCTCACTCTGTTGGAGTTCATAGATCCCAACTTTCTCAGAGTGTCAACGGATACCTTCTTCTCTTCATCTATTAGATCGCCAACTGAAAGGACAATGTCCTCCAGTTTCCACTGAACGTCGTCCGACAATACTGCCAGGGTCTTCCTTATCTTCTCAAGCGTTTCTGTACGTCTTAACATCAAGCTCCTCCTGATTCTGCTTTGTTGGTTCCGGCCTCGGGGTGTTTTACCATCAAACTTAGCAGTGCCCCGCAACGCTTAGAACAGCTGACACAACATAGCTTATCTCGTATCCACCGGTAACATCTCGCGCAACTCCTCCCAGCAAAAAAGGTTCGACAACGCCCCCTATCGCCCAGGCAGTTATCATGACTCCATAATTCACTCCCAGGTTCTTGACTCCATAGAAATCTGCCGTCACCATGGGGAAGATTGTCAGCATTCCAGCGAAACTAAATCCTACTATACTCTTGCCTATCAAAAGCGCTAGAGGGTTTCTTAGTGAACTGAACAAGAAGTATATTATGGCCTGAATAGCGAACATCGTGAATAATGCGGCTGTTCTACCAATGAAATTCGATATCCTTCCCCACGTTACGCGACCAATGAAATTGAAAATCACATATACGACCACAAGTAGAAAACCGTTACTTATAGATGCATGCTCGAATCCGATCTTAGACATCTGGCCAATAATAAGCAATCCATTGAATGTGCCAGAGAAGGCCATGGCCCACAACATATAGAACTGAGGTGTTCTCATCATCTCTGTCAGTTTGTAATCCTTTGTTGCAAGTCTGTGAACTCTTCTCGGTTTCTTCTTCAGTTTCACCTTCTCGATACCATCGGAAGGATTGGAGATAAAGAATGAGAGAGTGAACACAATAAGGAAGAAGAGAAAACCTAGGATCATCAGAGCTATAGGAAGGCCAAACAGTTCTATGAGGCCAGACGTGAGTGACGCGATATATACTGGAGCCAACCCGAAGCCACTCACTACGATCCCCGAGACTAGCCCTCTGTGATCTGAATGGAACCACTTCACGGCTGCCGGCGTCGGCGATGAATAACCGAAACCCATTGCCAATCCAAATACTAGTCCAAAGAAAAAGGTTAAACCGCCTATCGTAAGATTCAGCCCGGAAA
>WOZY01000272.1 GCA_011620045.1 Mesotoga sp. | reverse complement strand
GGCCGTATCTCCGTTATACACTGCAATAAGGGCGTGGGGTATCGTCCCCATACTCTCAACGCCCCAGTAGTCTGCATTCGCATCTGTAGAAACACCGAAGGCACCTGCCTTGAGCGCCGCGTATCCGTCCGTTGCCTGAGTCCAGAAATGGTCGAATCTCGCGCTGAAGAAGAGTATCTCCTTGCCTCTAGCGGCCTTCACAACGGACTTGACGGCAGTGGCAGTTGAAGAAGCTCTCGCTATAACACCCAGCAAAATGGTTTCCAGATAAGAGAAATATCTGGGATCGCCTTCTATAGTCATTACCGGTTCCATATCCTTTGCTTCATCACCGTCATACAAAGCGCGAACTTCTAGTTCGGGCCACTTGTCGACCCAGAGATCATTAAGCTTCATCTTAAGATCCCATTTTCGAGCGGTCAGTTCCACCAGTGCCCGACGGTCCATCTCCCAGGCTGCGTGGTTGACCTCCTTCTCAATCTCGAGTACCCCTTCGAAGAGCCTCTTCGCCTCACCTTCATTCGAGTAATAACCGGTCCCAAATCGAAGAATGGCAAGCGCTTCGTCAATTCCCACTATTGTCGCGTCTCTCCTCGGGAAGAGCTGGTATAGCACCCTTGACTTCTTTTCTGCCTTCTTGAGAACTTCGACGAGTCTTGTGAAGTATTTGTCAGAATAGTAGCCGGCTCTCATCTTGTCAATCGGTACTTTGAAAACCCTCGGGTCGATTCTGCACTTGTCCACGGAGCGCCCCCTGCTTCTGCTGTTATTCGCAAGCAAAAATTCCGGAAAGTCATATCCGGTAACCTGATTATATAATAATAAGTCACTTTCGGCTCGCTGCCCATGCTGTTTCTTGTGAAATAGACCAGTCCAAAAAAAACCGGCCATCAGGCCGGCAGAGAAGATGATTCTTTTATATCCAGTCGATAGAGATCTTCGACATATCTGACTTTACGTTGATCTGGCAGGTCGTCACGGCCCTGTCGATATTGGTCGAGACGTATCCCTTTTCTCTCTCCATAAGATTGTTGAAGTTACTCCAGTTCAACTCCCCTTCGTGAACAATACTAAGTCCAACATCCTTTGGTGCCCTGATGTTCAGGGAAGTAACTTCGCAGTCAATATCGATTATTGAGTCACGCCGCTCAGAAGGGATTATTGACAGCCTGGACAATGAGGTCTTGATTGTAGCCCTATCTAGATTCAGACTCGAAAAGTCAAGAACTGTATCAGCTCCATCAAGTGTGGCCTCAACCCTGAGAATGGGCTCAGCATTGATCTCAAGGTTCATTCTTGACTTCGACATAACACTCGAAACCCCGGATTTTGCCTTGCACTTCGCCTTCAAAACGCCTCTAGCCTTATCCATATCGTATTTCAGATCTCCATTGAAACTCAGCTTATCGAAACTTACATTTGCGTCTATACCGTTTGAAGTGTTGTCCATCATTAGTACCTTCGTTAGGTTTGCCTCGAGTTCTATTTCGAGCTCATCGAACTCCTTCGGTCTCGAGATGTTTAGGACCTGTCTGGTGGAGCTTTGTGTTTTTCCTAGCTTAAAGCTTTTTTTGAAAAGAGTAACTATGCCCCAACCAACGATATACGATCCAATCATGGCCACTATGAGCTCCCAGAAGCCCCAACCCCTGAAGCCCCTGATAACATTCCACCAAATCAAAAGGTCGGTGACAAGAATCGCACCGAAGATGAGACTGCCCATGTATTCCGCCTTGAATCTTCTGAATATCTTAAATCCCTGATAGAGGAATACAATGGCAAAGAAGATCTCTATTGTGAAAGCAAAGCTAGGAATTATGTGTGTAACCGACAGAATGATCAATATCCCCAGAAAAATCGCGAAAAGCGCTCCAAATTTCATTGCTAATCACCTTCTTTCTTTTCTCTGGTCAAGTTAGGTTCTTCAGGAGTATCAACTTTCTCAGGAGACTCCTGAAGCTCTTTGCTTTCTGTATCTTCGTCCTTCATCACTACATCTATGGAGTTCTTAAGCTTCTTGAGCTCTTCATCAACTTCTAGCATCTCTTCTATTTCCTTCTCAGAATAGCCTAGAACTCCTAGCATCTCCAGAGCGTACTCCTTTGTCAGCTTGCCTTCCTTGAAAAGTCTCAGTATCTTCTTAGTCTCCTGATCCTGGAGATTCTCTTCAACCACAGCGGCTCTGTAGGACCTGTTCTCTTCCGAAGAAGCAGGAGAAGATTCGACCTTGACATCTTTTGCGGGCGCTCCTCTGTACTTGGCACTTATTAGGAGATCACCAGACACGCTGCTCATCTTAAGATACTCCTGTGGTTCACCATTTCCATATCTATAGTGCTTCTTGTCGACCTTCACCAGTCCCATGTCAGAGGAAACATCCCCACTAACCGAGGAAATCGTCGCATCGAACCTGGGTTCACCTGAATATGAGATTATCGCATCCCCGCTTACCGTTGACACACTCGTGTCTCTTTCCATCGGAGGAATTCCTTTAATGCTCAGATCACCCGATACTGATCCGAATTTGCCTCTTCGGTAATTCGATGCAACGAAAGTCAGATCTCCACTTACCGTACTTAAGTTAAACTCATTCATTGAACAGTTTTCAATCTTCACGTCACCGCTAACGTTGTTTACCTTCAGACTCCTCAGATCGAAGTCTGAGATATTGACATCACCGGAAGCGTTGTTTGCATCGAGCTCTTGAATGTTCTTCGGGACAAGAAGCCTTATGCTCTTTACATCGGCCCCACCGTCAAACAAATTCTTTATAAAAGGAATATTGATGTTAGTACCCTTCTGGAATCTTATCGTAAGCTTCTTTCCTGACCTTTCGGCTTCAGGAACATAATCATTCGAATCCACTTCAACAAATGCAACCACGTTTCCTTCTTCAACAAGGTCGATCTGAAGATCCGCGCTAGCTGAGGTAACCTTCAAGATTTCAATACCGGCGCTTTCGAATTCAAACTTTTTCTCCACGACCATACCCCCTCATTCCTCTACCTTTATCGTTACTCTCTTGTCCTCGGTTTCTATTTCAACCGACTCTCTAGTCTTGATTACCTCGTCTAGCACTTCCTTCAGATTGTAATCAACTACTCTGCCACCGATTCTAAAATTTGCATCCTTTTCTTTCACGAAGTTTCCTACAAACCTTGCCAACGTAACGGGTAGCTTAATATTCGCTTCCACTTTTCCGGTGAAGTTATCCACAACCTCTATGACAAACTTCCTTCCAGATCTTTCTTCTGCATATGATTCGATAAATTCTTCAAGAAGATCCCTCCCTTGCTCAGGAGAGATCTTCCCGTCGGCTATAAGCTTCAAGATCTTCAAGACTTCTTCTCTATCCATATCAGAATCACCTACTTCCTTTTTCTAACTTTTCTTAGCATCTCAAGAGCTTCGTCGGGCTGCAGTTCTCCAGATTCCAGTTTCTCAAGAATTCTGAAAGCCTCTTCTCTGTCTTTGTCTACAACCTGGTATCCCATTGCTCTCACAATATCCTCGAGCCTGTTTCTGGCTGTTGGATAGGAAATATCCAGCTCCTTCTGAACCTCAGAAAGGTTGCCTCGATTCTTAATGAAAGTCTTAAGGTAGTCAAGTTGCTCGGTAGAGAGTTTCATAATATCGTCAAGCTCGAATCTTCCCCTAATCGTTGTTCCACAACTATCGCACTTGTACTCTGTGATTGTCATTTTCCCCCCACAGACGGGACAGTTGCTTATTGAGTATTTCATCGGTCCACCTCCAAAACATAAGTTGAACAAATATTGTCTTCAACTATACCCATTATACAACTTCCAACTCGAAAAGCCAAATATAACCTTAAATATATTTAGGTAAACTTCAATTTATTGCACTACACTTTAATTAATTCAAGATACGAGTTTCGAAGACTCGACGGCTTGTACCTCGAAAGCTTGATATAAAGAGGGTGGAGCAAAATGAAGAGAC
>WOZY01000170.1 GCA_011620045.1 Mesotoga sp. | reverse complement strand
GACTATGGCTCCGTTCTTCAGAGAAGAGACAGAGTTTGTTATCAAGTAGTCCGAAAACTGAATTGCATCGGGTCCCACAATTTCAATTTCTCCCATGTGCGAGACATCAAAGAGGCCGGCCTCCTTCCTGACAAGATTGTGCTCGTTGATTATCGAATCATACTGCAAAGGCATCTCCCACCCAGCAAAATCGACCAACTTTCCCTTAAGTCTCACGTGCTCACTGTAAAGCGGCGTTCTCTTTAGATCACTCATCCGTTTTTCCCTCCCCCTCTGTTGCAAATCTTCAAAGATCTGAACAGCTTCTTCGAAATCATCGTCGGGTATAAGAATGTCTACTAAACTACCCGAACCAAAGTATACGCTGTCGGTGTATGCGAAATGAGAATCCACCAGTTCCGAAAAGATTCCTTCTTTTAGAAGGATTTCCTGATACATTTTTGCTTCAAATTCTGGAATTCCTGACTTGAGGACCTTCATTCGATCACCTCCTGTTTCACCTGAAATTATACACCAAGTAATTAGATTGGTTAACTTCTGGACGCATTTGTGATTGGTGATTTTAGAATCCCAATGTGCTAGAATGTAGTCGGTTAGCTAAGTGCCGTCATCGTTAGGAGGGATAATGTTGATTAGGAAGGTCGGGGTCCTCACCAGTGGAGGGGATTCACCGGGGATGAATGCGGCTATAAGGGCAGCTGTAAGAACTGCCCAGACAGATGAAATAGCCGTTGTAGGAATCAGGAGAGGGTACTCTGGTCTGCTTGATGAAGAGTTCACTGATATGGATTACTCCTCGGTCGGAGGAATAATGGAGAAAGGTGGAACGGTCTTGAGGAGTTCCCGATGCGAAGAGTTCAAGACCGAGGAAGGCAGAGCAAGGGCCGCTGAAATCCTGAGGAACAATCAGATTGAAGCTCTAATAGTTATCGGAGGAGAGGGGAGTCTTTCCGGTGCAAAACTGCTTATGGAAGAAAACGGAATCCCAGTTGTCGGCATTCCAGGTACAATAGATAATGACATTGCTATGACAGATATGTGCATCGGGGTAGATACGTGTTTGAATACCTGCGTTGAGACAATTCAGAAGCTCAAAGACACGGCTTCTTCGCATGAAAGAGCTTTTGTAGTAGAGGTCATGGGCAGAAACTCCGGCTATGTTGCACTTGCTTCAGGTATGGCCGTTGGTGCCGAAGCAATAATCGTTCCAGAGCTTCCAGTGGATTATGAATCAATAGCCGAAAAGATTTGGAAAGAAAGAAAAAGAGGAAAGATCAACTGCATCATAGTAGTTGCCGAGGGTGCAGCAAGTGCCTACACTGTTGCCAGACATGTAGAACACAGGATTGGATACGAGACCAGAATAACCATCTTGGGTCATGTTCAGAGAGGTGGATCTCCAACTGCTTTTGACAGGGTACTGGCCTCAAGGATGGGATACGCGTCGGTCAAGTCGCTTGAAAGAGGAGAGTCGGGAATCATGTTGGCTCTGCATGGTGGAAAGATAGTCGGTGTTTCTCTCGAACAAGTACTTTCACACAAAAAGGAACTTGACATGGAACTAGTGGAAATGGCGAAAATTCTCTCATGACGAGGTGGAGCAGTTTGAGAAAAACGAAGATCGTTTGCACAATAGGTCCGGCTACAGAATCGTCGGAAATGCTCAAGTCTCTTCTTCAAAGGGGAATGAATGTCGCCAGACTCAATACAACTCACGGCGACATTACTGAACACAGGGAGAGAATCAGAAGGTTGAAAGAGATTCGCAGATCTATGGATTTGCCACTGACAATCTTGCTCGATCTTTCGGGTCCAAAGATAAGGACTGGCTTATTTGAAAGACCCGCTGTAGAACTCCGAAAGGGGAGCGAGTTTCTCCTGACGACTGAAGACCTTAAAGGAAGCGAGAGTGTTGTTAGCGTGAACTACAAGAAGCTTCCCGAAGAGGTGAAACCAGGAGACCTGATTCTTATGGATGACGGCAAGATCAAGCTTAAGGTCTTATCCGTGACAAAGTCCGAAGTCAGAACGAGAATCTTAAGTGGAGGAGTTGTTACTCACAGAAGAGGAATCAACCTCCCGGGTATAGACATTAGCATTCCGGCAATTACAGAGAAAGACAGGGAGTTTATCAGACTTGGAATTGAGGAGGGAGTCGACTATTTCGCACTTTCATTTGTCAGAAGGCCCGAAGATGTCGTGCATGCCAGGAGGGTTGTCGAAGAGTCTGGAGGATCTATTCCTATAGTCTCGAAGATAGAAACGGAACAGGCGCTGAAACATATTGAAGAGATTGCCGAGGTCTCCGATGGACTTATGGTCGCGAGGGGTGATCTTGGAGTGGAGATTCCCGTTGAGGAAGTTCCGGTTGCTCAGAAGAAAATCATAAGATACGGAAACCAAAAGCGAATTCCAGTTATAACGGCAACACAGATGCTGGAATCTATGATAGAGAATCCCGTGCCTACAAGAGCCGAGGCAACCGACATAACAAACGCAATCGTAGATGGAACGGATGCAATAATGCTTTCTGGAGAGACCTCAATTGGCAAGTACCCTCTTGAGGCCGTATCGGTCATGGACCTCACTGCTAGATCGACCGAAAAATATCTGAAACAGAATCCCGGGCTGCTGAGGTGGACAAGAGAAAAAGTCTCTACGGATGATCACACCGATGCCATCTGCAGGGCTGCGTGGGACATAAGCGAAGAGCTGAAGGTGAAGGTTATTGTCAGTTCGACTTTCTCCGGGCATACTGCAAGAAACGTTTCCGGTTTCCGGCCGAGAGCTCACATACTTGCGGTCACTCCTAATGAAGATACTTACTACAGACTGAACCTTGTTTGGGGAGCGCATCCAGTTTTAATGGGGCTTGGCAATTCTACGGACGATCTCGTTAAAGTTGCCGGACCTCTTGCTAGACAGCTTAAGCTTGTGAAAAAGGGAGACACGATAATTCTCACCGCAGGTATTCCGTTTGGAACGAGCAACTCTACCAATATACTGAAACTCGAGACGGCATAGTGCTGTCCTGAAGGATTGAAAAGTGAGAAAAATAGAGATAGTGCTAAGATAAACGGAAAAATCGGAAGATTTGACGGAATAATTGCCTTCGAATACCCTTTATCTTTCATATTTACGATCATTTAACACAGAGAGTGCTTGAAGAAATCACAATGTTGTTTTATGATTTATTAGCAGACGGTCACTTTGAGTGCTAAACATAAAATTCGAAAGGAGGCTTTTTATGAAAGTAGTTCCCCTTGGTACAAGGTTACTGATTAGGCCTTATGAGGAAGAAAAGAAAACATCAGGTGGTATCGTTCTTCCGGACGCTGCAAAAGAAAAGCAGATGACTGCGAAGGTGATCGCGGTTGGAGAGAAAGTCGAGGATATTGACCTTAAGGAAAACGACAAGGTCCTCTATTCCAAGTATTCAGGCACGGAGATCAAGATCGATGAAGACGACTACATAATCATCGATCAGGATGATATCCTGGCAAAGATCGAGGATTGAAGGAGGAATCAGTATGGCTAAGATTCTGAAATACAGCGAAGATGCACGAAGATCACTTGAAAAAGGTGTAGATGCTGTAGCAGATGCTGTTAGAATTACACTTGGTCCAAAAGGGAGAAACGTAGTTCTGGAAAAGAGTTGGGGCTCTCCAACGATAACCAATGACGGTGTGTCGATTGCAAAGGAAATCGATCTGGAAGATAAATTCGAAAACCTTGGAGCACAGCTTGTTAAAGAAGTGGCGTCCAAGACCAATGACATTGCCGGAGACGGAACCACTACAGCTACTGTTCTTGCCCAAGCAATGATCAAGGAAGGTCTGAAGAACGTTACAGCCGGAGCCAACCCTATCCTTATGAAGAAGGGAATCCAGAAAGCAACCGAGACGGCTGTCTCACACATAAGATCTCTTTCCAAGAAGATTTCTTCAAGAGAAGACATTGCTTCAGTTGCGGCTATCTCTGCCAATGATACTGAGATTGGCGAACTAATAGCCGAAGCTATGGACAAGGTGGGTCAGGATGGAGTAATAACGGTAGAAGATTCGAAGACTCTCGAAACATACGTTGAATTCGTTGAAGGTATGCAGTTCGACAGAGGCTACATTTCTCCATACTTCGTTTCCGATCCTGAAAAGATGGAAGCAATAATTAAAGAACCTTTGATTCTCATTACCGACAAGAAGGTCTCAGCAGTTAAGCCGCTTGTTCCGATCTTGGAAAAGGTTGCACAGGCAGGCAAGCCGCTTGTCATAATTGCCGAGGATATTGAAGGCGAAGCGCTTTCCACTCTAGTACTGAACAAACTTAGAGGAACACTGGATTCAGTGGCCGTCAAGGCTCCCGGGTTTGGTGACAGGAGAAAGGCCATGCTCCAGGATATTGCTATCCTTACCGGTGGCACCGTGATAAGCGAAGAGGTTGGACTAACTCTAGAGAACGCAACAATTGACGATCTAGGTAGTGCCGGCGTTATAAAGGTTAAGAAGGACGACACGATAATCGTTGATGGAAAGGGAGATCCTGAAAAGATCAAGCAGAGAATTGGTCAGATCAAAGCTCAGATCGATCAGACAACTTCCGAGTACGAAAAAGAGACTCTTCAGGAAAGGCTTGCCAAGCTTTCCGGAGGCGTAGCGGTAATTAAGGTTGGCGCTGCGACGGAGACAGAGTTGAAGGAGAAGAAGCACAGAATCGAAGACGCTCTCTCCGCTACGAGAGCGGCAGTTGAGGAAGGAATAGTTGCTGGAGGTGGAGTTGTTCTTGCAAGAGCAAAGAAGCCAGTTCAGGAACTATTTGACAGCACAGAGAATCCGGATATCAAGATAGGTGTGAAGGTAGTTCTTAAGGCTCTGGATGCTCCAATCAGACAGATCGTTCAGAATGCAGGCTTGGATGGTGCCGTGGTTGTTGACAAGATACTTCATAGCGATGACGCTGCATACGGCTACGATGCTCTGAATGATGTTTATACCGACATGTTCAAGGCCGGTATTATTGATCCTGCAAAGGTTACTAGAAGTGCTCTTCAGAACGCAGCTTCTATTGCTGCAATCCTTCTAACGACCGAAGCGGCTCTGACTGAGAAGCCAGAAGAAAAGTCTCAGCCACAGATGCCACCACAGATGCCCGAGTACTGATAGATAACGATACTTCGAAGGGAGAGTACGCTCTCCCTTTTTTTCTACCTCCACCTTCAGTGAATGAAGTAATCAACAACTTGTCAGAAACTGCTCTTATACTCCAATAATCGCGGTGAAAGTATTGCTGGGACTACAGTATTCACTTGCGCGTCTTTGTAACAACATTGGTTTATTATTGTCTTGCAGCTCACAACTTGGAACCTGCAAGGCATTCCATCAGCGACCAGAGTACAGCGTTAGACGGTTCCTTCTACTCCTCCACGCTCCAACTGCAAACTCGTCCGTTTCCTGGAATCAAAAAACCGAGGGTTTTTTGGGATGTGTTATGAGAAATTACAAGCTCTTTTATGGCAAAATATTGCTATGAGGGATTTCTTTGTAATCATCAAGTGGCGAAGTATAGAAGGTTTCCGAATGCTAACCCGCCATGGAAAGAAGGCAGTTATAGCTTCTATCCTTGCGATTGTCTTGGTTATTATGATAGGGATTCCGATAGCTTTCTACTTGAGAGGCTTCCTAATCCCGAACTTCTCACGTGTTGCAGGCCTTTCCGATCAGCTTAAGGAGCTTACTGGAATTGACCTTAGGTTAATAGTCGTCTCCTTTTTTTCCGCGATAATATTCTCTATACTTCTGGGTAGCGATCTTCCAATCGTAGTTTCGAATCTTTTCTTCTCCGACAGAGCGGAGATGTTGCTCAGCTTGCCGGTGAAGAAGGCTACGGTTGCGAATGTGCAATTGCTTGAAGTTCTGACGGCGGGAGGCTTACCTATACTCCTATTTGCGCCGATCTTCATGGCTGCATTGAGAGGGCTTGGCTATTCGGGCGGAAGATTCTGGATGGCCCTGGTCTTGTTGTTTGTATTTGTGCTTGACACTCTCGCGATAACTGCAATTATCTCTTTTGGAATTGTATTTCTTTCCAAGGGGCGTTTCCTCAAAACTCTTTCTGCCATGATGACGATGGTAACTCTTTTCGTCTTTATATTCACGCTGCGATTCATGGATTTTTCTTCAATAGATCTGGCACAACCCGATCAGGTGGCCAATCAGTTCGGGGGTCTCCAAGAGCTCATAACATCCGCGTACCTTCCGTGGTCGCCCTTCGTCAGGGCGATTAGCGGTGATGTCAGAGATCTCTTGTTATTCACAATTGTTTCTGTGACGATTTTCGGATTACTGGCTTTGCTCGAAATCTTTGTGTATCCTAGAGTCCTTCAGAAACTAATGACAAGACCTATTGGAAATTCCAAAGTGCATTCGAGGGTGAATTTCAGGAGGCACGGCGTTCTCTCAGGTCTCCTGATTAAGGACTTCCTTTTGTTGATCAGAGAGCCGAAACTCACGTTTGCCTTTCTCTACCCTTCATTATTTGTTCCGGTGGTTGTCATAGTGAATCCGGCTCTTCTAAATAGCTTCGGAGTTCTGCAGCTTCTCGGTTTGATCGTTTTTCTGTTCAGCAACTATGCAACTGTCTCATCAACTGCTCTGTTTGCTTTTGAAAGGCAGCTCGGAGATGGTACGTGGCTGTTTCCGATCAATAGGGTCAAGGCTGTTTTGTCGAAATCTCTTGTTGTGAGCTCACTGTACTCGGTGGTTATTGTCATTGTCGGTCTGTATGTATCTGCGAACGCCTCTCAGTACAGAGCTTTCATGATGAATTTTCTGATTCTAATGATTCCAACAATTTTCACGCTTTCATTACTCGGGGGCTTTCTTGAGAAGAGCTTCGGGACCAAAGACACAAGAAACGTCTTCAAAGCCCTTAGCCTGTCTGGTGCAGTACTCTCCTTCTTACTGTCCACACTCCTGCCGGTATTCTCTACTCTTCCGCTTACCCTCTATCTCGCTAAAGACATCGGCCTCTTTCTTGGTTTCCTCAATGTTCCGGTTGTTTCTCCATTCACCTGGCTGTTTGGACTGGTACTTCCGCTCTCTCTCTGGGCAGTCATCACGTGGGCATCGTTCAGGTCGCTGTGCTATAATTTTGTCTGAATGAGGATTTTGGAGGGATAGGCTTGAAGGTTCAGGACGTAAAACACTTGAGCAAGAAGATCATGGAATCCGGGGAGATCCCGCTTCTTTGGGGTCACTTTGGGGTAGGAAAGACTGATCTTGCCAGAGAGATTGCAGCTGAGACGGGCAGAGAGTTGATAATCCTAGTCATATCGCAAATGGAGCCCGGTGATCTCATCGGCATGCCATCGAGGGACGGGGAACGAACTTTGTTCTTGAGGCCTGATTGGTGGCCGACTGAAGGCAATGTGATACTCATGATAGATGAGATAAACAGGGCTCATAGATCTATCAGGAACGCAATTATGCAGCTTCTAATAGACAGAAGAATACACAACCATTTTTTGCCCGAAGGATGCTGGATAATGGCCGCAGCAAATCCGCCGGATGAGGAATATGATCAGGTCGAACTGATAACTGATCCTGCCTTCATGTCAAGGTTCTTCCATATAGAGCTGACTCCCGATCCCGAAGAATGGCTTAAGTGGGCAGAACTCCAGAAGATGCCGGAGACTGTTACCAACTTCATAGGTGAGTATCCCGAGTTTCTTTCAAGAGACACGGTTGTCTCGATGCGGCTGGAATTGAGACCGAGTCCTCGTAGCTGGTACAAATTGGGGAGAGTATACGCAGGTCTTTCAAGCAAGGAGATCGAAAAGTTCGGCTACGTAATCGCCGCTGGCATAGTCGGACCGGAGGCGGCCAGAACTTTCATGAGCAAGATTCAGGGCGGCGAGCTCCTTCCTTCTCCCAGAACTCTGCTTCTTGAACTGGATGAGAATATCCTTTCGAGACTCTCGGAAGGTGATATCTCAGGGACTAGCGCCTCGATTCTCCGTATCACAAAGCATCTTTCTGAGATAGATGATTTACAGGTTCAGGAATACTTTCAGAATGTACCTGTAATCTCGGAAAACCTTCTCAGGATAGGCAGAGTCATCCCGAAAGACTCGTTCTTCTCCGTAATAAGACACATCGTTCACCAGGTCGAGGGGGAAAAGGGATTGAAACGGGCCTTCTACGAGAATCTTCTCGAAGAGTTGGCAATGGACCATGATGTTCTGAAATTCCTGCAGAGGAGCGAAAAGGATGAGAAATGAGGAGTTGATGGAAAAGGCTGTTTTCGAACTGGGCAAGGACAGCCCCTTCTACAATTTCCTGCTTCTCTTCATAGATAGAATTCCCTCTCCTTCGGTCAGAACGATGAAATTGAGGGTGAGCTCCAGGGGAAGATTTCAACTTCTGTATAATCCGGATACACTTCGAAACAAACCACTTACGTTTTCGAAGGCTCTTTTGAAGCACGAGTGTCTGCACATAGTGAATGGACACATTCTGATACCTGTCAACAAATCCAAAGAGAAGATGCTCTGGGATATATCCATGGATGCTGCCGTAAATCAGTTCATACGCGAACTCGACGCTTTCAGTCTTCCTATGGACTCTCTTCTCCAGGAGGGTTGTGGAACCGATAATGAGAGATTCTTCGTTGGGCCTCCGATGCAGTATCCGGGAATGACAGCAGAGTTCTACCACGACTGGGGCCTTGACTTCATGAAAAAAAACAAGACCATTGATCTTGAGCTTCTGGATTCAAACATGTCCAGGACCGATTCACATGAAGACTTTGGAAGGTTTGAGCTTCCGAAAGAGTTTGTTGAGGATCTGCTCAAACAGGTGATCTCCGAGACAATGGAAAAGGCGAAGGACGGGATGCCGGAGGGTCTTGAGGCGGTAATGAAACTAGTTCTTGACAACCCGATCCTGGACTGGAGAAACATGATTAGGCGGTTCTTCGGTTCATCGATGCAGGTTGGAAGATACCGAACTCCTATGAGACCTAACAGAAGATATGATGACCAGCCCGGCTGGAGAAACGATTACGCAGCAAAACTCGTTGTCGTAGTCGATACTAGCGGGAGCATAATAGAAGAGGAGTTCAACGCCTTCTTCAGTGAGATAGATGAGGTTACTAGAGTTACAGACTCCCGGGTTTGGTTGGTGCAGGTAGACGAGACTGTTCAGAGTGTCATGAAGTATGGAAAAGGTATGTGGAGAGATCTTAAGTTAATGGGTAGAGGGGAGACCGATCTTCAACCTGCTGTTGACTACGCTCAGGAAAAACTCAGACCGGAAGGACTTCTGCTTTTCACGGATGGATTTACCGATCTTCCTACGATTTCGAGAAGAGCGCTGTTTGTTCTTCCTAAGAGTCATAATCCAGAGTTCGTTGAGGAAGCAAAATCAATCTACGGACGATCATCGGTGGTGTTCCTTAAGTGACATACTATGCCGGTCCAGAAAGCTATAGAGATAAGCTCAAGGCGGTTTACGAGAGTGTTGAAGGTAATTTTCCGTCTTACGCGAAATTGGTTGTTGAGCGGTCTGATAGACTTGACGATGCTTTCGGCCATTTCATGACGCTTGTAGTTCAGGCTTCTAAGGGGAATGCACCGGTTCTTTCGGTTTTCGTGGACAATGAGGGCAGAGGCTTCGTGGGACTCTCCAATTCGTCTCCTTTCGAGACGGCCAGCGCCTTGTACAGATTCTCAAACGAAGAGGAAGAACCCATCGATGATGACTTATCCGATGTCTTCGAAGAGGGAACTGAGCTGGTATTCCACAGGGCGATCTTTCAGAGTCCGTTGAAGTTGTACTTCCTCGCTTATTTTGGCAATGAAAGACTTCTTCGCAAAGAGATACTGAAGGATTCTCTCCGTGGAAAGGACTACTTCAGATTACCCGAAATGATTGACGATGCCCTTCTTTCTATATGCAGAGAGAACTATAGAAGATGGATAGAGTTCGATGACGGGGAGGTCTTGATATTCCCCTTTCAGAATATCTTGAAGATTGCTTTTGGCCCTCCTAAAATAAACGAGAGCATCGACCGTTCAATAATCTTGGAACTTTCAAGGTTATTCAGGATCGAAGTCACGAAGAAGTGTGTTGTTCTCAGGAGCGCCAGCGTTACTCCTAACATGAAAATTGCGAGACCGGTTGCAACTGTCTTTGAAATCGATCTGGTTGAATCCAAGGCGGTATACGATAAGCTAGAGGAATTCTACAAGTTCTACTCGAAATTCATATCTGAGACGGTAGACAAGATGCTGGAATTTATTCACAGAGATTTTCCGCTTGGCAAATAGGTGGTGTATCTTGGCAAGACAGACTTTGAAGATGTTTTATCCGATATCTATAAAGAACATCCGGAGATTGAAGGCCGGGGATCTTATCGAATACTCCGGACAGGTATTACTTGCAGACAAAAAAACAATCGATAAGTATAGAACGTATGAAAGGCTTGAAGGAACACCCTTTCTAAACCTTTCAAGAGAGTTGATTCTCTTCTGTTTGCCGGCTGAGGAGACACTCTTCTCTGGGTCAATGAAGATCGAACCCGACGAGCTTGAATACCTCTTCATGTCTGGAATAACGGCAACCGTTGGGCTGAATGTTGAAGAAGAAGAAATAAAGGCAATCTACAGGCGATTTTCCAGAGTAAACCTTTCTCTGTGCGATCGCGCGGCTCTCTATCCGCTGGATGTGAGTGAATCCGTTCCGGAGGAAGTGGAGTGCGGTATGAGCATATCTTTGAAAGACGTGCTTCTGTATGTTGATGTCTCGAGCCAGGGAACCAAATTTGGCAGTGATGCCGATGCCGGACTTTAGAACGCACGTTTACTGGGGAATAGCGACTTATCCTGTTTTCATCTTTCTCACATTGACTGCAATCGAACTCTTGCATGTCAGTCCTCTTCAAGACAGCAGGCAGATAGGCTATGGATATCTCTTGTTTGTCTTGGGAAGCGACGTACCTGACATTGATTCAAAAAGCGCTTTGATAAAGAGAATCTTTGAAGTGCTTATCGCGGGTCTCTTTGCCTGCGTCTTTTACTCTTCGCTGATTTCGCCAGAGATTCAGCCTCTTGTTCTATCCTGGCTTAATTCTATGTCTCTTGCGGTTGCGATTTCCTTTTCCCTTGCCATTGCATTGGGCGTGGTCGTCTCAAAAGTGATAAATCTTCTCAGTCACAGGGGCTTCTTCCACTCAGTTTGGGGAGGATTCCTCTACGGCCTAATTATCGTGACAACGGTGCTTCTAAGATCAGAACTGCTTGGGGGCGAGATGAACTACACAGAAGTGCTGTTTCTCGGTGTTGCGGGTTCTGTCGGCTACTATCTTCATCTAGTTCTTGATAGAGTCCACGGCTTTGCAAAAGGGCGGCGAGTACCTGCCGCTCAAGATGAAAAGGACAGTGTATGAGGTTAATTTTATGTCCAAAAAACCTTCTTTCGAAAAGCTAGTCAATGAAATACACTCACCATAGATATCACTGTCAGCGTTCCTAGCGGATGTACTATTCACTTGTTTTTCGGATTCTGCCCATAATATGCGTCTTTCCCATGCTTTCGGAAATAGTGTTTGTCCATTATGTGTTTTGGAAGGATGCTTGTTTCCGCGTTTATAAGCAGTGAAAGGCATGCCATCTTAGCTATCTCTTCAAGAATTATGCCGTTTTTGACTGCGTCTAGCACGTTCTTTCCCCATGTGAAGGGCGCATGACCGGCAACGAGGACGCCTGGGGTTCCGAGGTAATCTCTTTCGGAAAAAGTTTCTTCGATTACCCTGCCTGTGTTCAGCTCATAATCAGTCTCTGTCTCTTCGGTGTTCAGCAATCTCGTACAAGGTACTTCATTGTAGAAGTGATCGGCGTGAGTTGTCCCAAAGCAGGGAATGCTTTTTCCTGCCTGTGCCCAAGAAGTTGCCCAGGTTGAGTGGGTATGGACTACACCGCCGATTTCGCCGAAGCATTTGTAAAGAAGGACGTGAGTTGGAGTGTCGGAAGAAGGCCTCAGCTCTCCTTCGACCACTCTTCCTTTAAGGTCTACAACAACCATATTGTCGGGGGAAAGATCGGAGTAGTCTACCCCGCTCGGCTTAATAACTACGAGACGCTCCTTTCTGGAGATTCCGCTTGCGTTTCCCCAGGTGAGTTTTACCAGTCCAGATTCAATGAGCGCAACATTCGCTCTGTAGACTTCCTCTTTTAGTTCACGCAGCATAGGCTTCCCCCTACCAAGAGATTAGCGTACACTTTCAGCGATTTGAACCTGCAAATTACAGCTTCTTCAACTTGTAGTATAGCTCGTTGTATCTAAGCTCCTTTTTGAACTCTGTGATTTCCGTTTTATCGTCAATTACTACTATCTCAATTCCAAACATGTCACTAAGGTCTTCAAGCTGTTCCACAGTAACAGTGTAGCTCATACATGAATGGTGCGCCCCGCCTGCAAGTATCCATGCGGTCGCTGCTGTTGCCAGATCCGGTTTTGGAACCCATAACGCCCTTGCAACGGGAAGCTTCGGCATATCATCGTCCTGCTTCACTACTTCAAGTTTATTGACTATCATCCTGAACCTGTCTCCAAACTCGACTATACAGGCCTGGACGGCAGGCCCTTCTTTCGCATTGAATACCAGTCTAGCGGGAGGTTCTTTCCCCCCAATCGAAAGGGGATGCACTTCCAGAGAAGGTGTACCGTCCGCTATGGATTCACAAACTTCCAGCATATGAGATCCCAGTTCTTTTATGTTCCCCGGTTCGAAATGATAAATATAGTCTTCGATGAAGGAGGTTCCAACATCGATGCCTTCGGCCATCACTTTCATAATTCTTACTAGAGCCGCGGACTTCCAATCACCTTCGCCCCCGAATCCGTAACCATCTCTCATGAGTCTTTGTACTGCAATTCCCGGAAGCTGTCTCATTCCGTGGAGATCCTGAAAAGTGGTTGTGAATGCTTTGAAGCCGCCCTCTTCCAGAAATCTCCGGAGTGCGATTTCTATTCTTGCGGCTTCCCTTATAGATGCCTGAAAGACTTCTTCAGAGACTGTTGATTTCTTTATAGGGTATTCCTCAAGGTACCTTTTCACGAGTTCCTCAGCTTCGCTTCTCTTGACTTGTTTGAAGTACCCCTCGATGTAGTCACCAACTGCGAAGCCATGAACTTCATAACCAAAATCAATCTGAGCGTCGACCTTGTTGCCCTCAGTGACCGCAACATCTCTCATATTGTCGCCAAGTCTTGCAACCTTGAGTGTATGAGCTTCATTCCAGCCGAGCGCTGCCCTAATCCAGTCTTCGAGCTTTGATATGACCTTAGAGTCACTCCAGTGTCCTGCGATGACTTTGCGCTTGAGTTCAAGCCTTGCAGAGATGAAGCCAAACTCCCTTCCTCCGTGGGCGGACTGGTTTGTGTTCATGTAGTCCATATCGATTGTATTCCAGGGTATCTTCTGCTCGAACTGAGTATGAAAGTGAAGGAAAGGCTTTTCAAGTGATTTCAGTCCGGCGATCCACATCTTCGCGGGTGAAAACGTGTGCATCCAGGCTATCAACCCTATGCAGACTTTGCTGGAGTTAGCTTCATCAATTACTTTCTTTATCTGATTTGCATCTTTCAACACCGGTTTCCAGGCAACTTTTATAGGAGTGGAAATTGCATCGTTGAGTGCATCGACTAGTTTCTTCGAATTCTCTTCAACCTTTTTCAGAACTTCCTTTCCATACAGTTCCTGACTTCCTGTTATGAACCACACCTCAGGGTCTCTAGTAATAGTAATCAGTCCTCCTTTTTGAACTACAACCATTCTTGCTGCACGTTTCGATGTCAGTTAAAGGTTCCAGGCTGCTGGCTAGGAATGGTTTAGCGTTCATGCTTTCTCTGTACATCGAGCTCGTAGACCAGAGGGGAGCTGTTGGATGATCAAGATCTTTTTTGCACCTCTTGCCTCAGTACGGATCATTCTCAGCGCTGCCAGTCCACAAAACAGATGGTCGGGCCCCTGAGAGCATGGAGCGCCGTCTTTACCACTTGCTGTTCCCTGCCAAAGGTGAATCCTCGTTGTTCAAATCTCTGCCATCACAGCGCGGACCCCTCACCATGACGGTCAGTTTTTAATTCTATATCTCAGGCCATATAGCGCGAATCATTTCCTCGAGCTCTTGATCTTAAGTCCTCACTTTGTGGACGAACAAGAATCGGCGGAGCTTGTGAAATCAATAGGATTACGTACCAGTCACGACTGAACCACTCTCAGGAAATTCCCGGGAAGACAGAAGTACCTTAACCAGTCCGCTAAAGCAAACAATTGGCAGTCAGACTGGGGCTGGGGCATAGGTTAGGGCTGAAGTTGCGATAAAGTAAGGGGCTTGCTGTTGGTCCTCCACTGCAATGTGTCATCTGACGGGATTCTCAGCTAAGCGTTCTGTCTTCCTGGCCCCAACCCCTTACCCGTTCTTAGTGCATCTTCCACATTATCTCCTTCGTTTTTTCATAGAGCTCGCGGAAAATCAAGTACTGTTTCTCGTAAACCTTCTGGTTTTCGAAATTTGGACTTATCGGATCTCGAAACTTCACCCACTCTTTTATTCTTTCCGGCCTGTCTATCAATCCAACACCTAGCCCTGCAAGGAAGGCATCGCCAAAAGGTGCTTCAACTAGACTTGATACCTGTCTCATTTTGTAACCGGTTATATCTGCGAAAATTCTGTTCCAGGCCGCGGATTTCGCAACTCCGCCAACTATCCAGCATTCATCGTCGAGCTTAAGTCCTGCCTTAATCCCGTTTTCTATGTTATGTCTGAGAGCGTACCCAGCACCTTCCATGAGTGCCTTGTACATGTGGGCTCTTGTGTGAACTAGAGTAACTCCAAAGAACACACCCTTCGCAAAAGGATCCCAGATGGGTGACCTTTCACCCATGAAATAAGGAAGCACTACGATTCCATCACTTCCGGCAGGAATCTTTTCAACTTCCATGTCGAGGAGCTGATATGGAGACCTGCCTGTCCTTCGCCCAAAAGACTCTTCACTGTCGGCAAACTCTTCCTTGAACCACTTGGCAAGAGCTCCGGTAGTTGCCGAGCCTCCAAAAGAGTAGATTCTTTCGGTATCGTTTACCACGTATGGAAAGCTAACCAAACCAAATGGCAGATCCTTGCCGTCATGTACGGTACCCCAGCAGGTAGAAGTTCCAACCATTGCAACGTGTTCGCCTTCTTCAAGTGCTCCCGCCGAAAGCTGAGCCACCGGGGCATCTATTCCTCCTGATACTACCGGAGTTCCTTCGAGGAGGCCGCATAGCTTTGAGCTTTCGGCAGTTGCTCTGCCGACGACATCGCTCGACTTGACGATTCTCTCGGGAAGGTATTCAATGGGTATCCCCAGGGCCTCACACATCTCCTTTGACCAGTTCAGCTTTCTTATGTCAAATACTCCACCAATATTTCCTGCCGAGGAGTAATCAATCGCGTTTTCACCTGTAAGCTGATAAACCATGTAATCCTTCGGTGTCACGAATTGATATATCTTTTTCCAGATATCCGGTCTGTTGTCTCTGAGCCACATTATCTTCGTGAATCCATAATAGGAATCCACATAGTTTCCCGTAATCGAAAAGATCTTATCCCTTGATATGTTTTCCTTCACCCAGTCGGTCTGCGACGTCGCTCGTCTGTCCATCCAGATCAGGCAAGGGTGCAGAGGCTTCATTCCGCTGTCAACAGGGATTCCTGACCCTCCATAAAGTCCGCTTATGGCCAGTGCAGCTACTTCCTTTTTCTTGATTCCCGACTTCTCGGACACTTCTTTTATGGTTTCGAAAGCCGCCTTAACCCAAACGTCGGGCCACTGCTCGGCCCAGTTTGAACCGGGCTTAATGACGTCATACTCTCTTTGAGCTTCTACTAGAACCTTTCCTTTTTCATTTACCATCACACTCTTTGTTCCCTGGGTGCCAATATCACATCCGATTAAGTACATAAACATCACCTTCTAGATTTCGTCGATTTCATCCCTTAACCACGATTTTACCTCATTCAGTCCGGACTCGCCGGAGTCGAGATCCACGCCTTCGAGGCATTTGGATGCTCGCAAGACGGCAAACATTTTATTCACGTGAACACCGGCAACGTAATAGATTTACGGGCCACAAACCAGTTCCTGCTAGACT
Organism: Mesotoga sp.; assembly: GCA_011620045.1. Taxonomy (GTDB): domain Bacteria; phylum Thermotogota; class Thermotogae; order Petrotogales; family Kosmotogaceae; genus Mesotoga. The sequence continues at coordinate 3,494 of WOZY01000170.1, read as the reverse complement.
CAAGGTCAGCTTGATTTTCGATGCTGAGTCCCCTCCAATCACAATCAGGTGTTCACTCTTTAGCTTGTCATATCACCCCCCAAAAGAGTGGATAGTTTCAATCTGTCAGACCTCTAAACAATTAAGATATGTAAGTTCCGTGAATGAATATTAGGTATGAGTTGGATTTGAGAGTCAATGCTCAGACGAATGCTAATCGGAACACATATATGTACGTACCTAATTGCAAAACAGAAAACTTCCTACATACAGTTCCGCAAAAAAAGTCTGGTTCCGAATGCTCCAAAGCCGAAACAATCGATGATGTTAAGAGAAGAACCAATTTACGGTCATATTCTAGCAAAACATCGAATTACTCACCAAATTGAATTAGAGACATTCAGAGATGATCTGAGCTGGACTTTGCCCGATATCTTTCTCATTCATTGCCCGATCACTGAAAAGATCAGTTCTCTTCAATTTCTTTCGTGTTTTCATAGAGTAATGTCCGTACATATATAGAGTAGAAGAATTCGAACACGACAAAGAGTCTCCCTGCGTCGAGCTGGAAATATCTTTGGAGTCGTGAGTTTCAGTAAGCTTGTCGCAGAGCATTAGCTGAATTCGCCCAACGCTGTATGCCGGAACTTCGGTATCCCGAAGAATATTAGAGAACGCGAGGCGCCTAAAAATATCGATCGCCGTATTGCTGATTTCATTAGGAGGCCTTGCTGCTTCGCAGAAGAGAGCTAGTCTGGAGTTTGAGATCCTAAGATCAAAAGGGAAATGCCAGTCATTTTCAGAGAATGGTTTTCCCTTCTCAAAATCCAGTTACGACTTCGTCTAGTGGCAAAGAGGAACGAGAAATATCATTATCGAAACCTTCGCTTAAAGAATGGGGGAAATGAGAATCGTTGGCCTGCATCGGTCTGCTCATTCTGAAAGGTGGTCGTTTCTGTTATACAAAATCGGGGTCCGGAATCTCGTGCTCCGGCTTTTCGGAGTTCTTCTCGGAGAGGACGTAATCTTGCTCCAGCGAAGCGGGCTCTTCCAACACCAGTGCTGGCCATGCTCCAGCGGCGGACTTCCGTCATTCCAAAATCTTCAGTCCGCTCGAAACTGCTTTTTTCTCGATGCTTTCTTGCTCTTACCAGACTCTGCTCTCGCTCTTAATAACCCCATTAGCGGGTCTTAAATCAAGTTCTCAGCGGGACTGTAAGCGAACACCTTAGCCTCGGACTCTCACATCTCACTGGGGATACTCCTTCACTTTTGCTACGGAGCTCCTCTCTATCAATTCTGGTTTGTGAACAACTCTGTGAGCACTGGAGCCATTTAGCATGTCTAGGAGAATCTCGACTGATTTCCTCCCTATCTCTTCTTTAGGGTGGGCAAAGGTGGTGAGGACTTCTCTGAAATCCCCGATTGGTCCGTCATCGAATCCGATTACGGAGACATCTTCGGGTATATTCAGCGCCAGTCTTTTGGCTACTAACTGAAGCTGAAGAGCAGTCGCATCGTTGTAGCAGAATACTGCTGTCGGACGCAGCTGAGCGGGGAGAGACATGAGTTCGTGAGCTATCTGCATAGGCGCTCCAGTAAATTCCGAGACGTTGAAGGACTTCTCGTAAATCTTAGTAAATCCAAGCTGCTTACAACGGTCGACGAAACTCTTTGCCCTTATCACGCCAGGCAGATGTGTTGACTTGTAGATTACAGCAACTCTCTGGTGCCCGTATTCAAAGAAGATTTCCGACGCCTTTTCCCCTCCGTATGCGTCATCGAGGACATTGCAACTTACGTGATCGATATTCCAGTCACTGTGGACGAGAACTATCTTTACTCCGGATTTGGCCATGGACTCAACGAGATCCTTGTTTGACCTCTTCGTCGCGCTGTAGACTGGGTCGATTATTAAACCCTTCACACCCGATTCGATCCACTCTGAAAGAATCTGCCTCTCCTTCACTGGATCTTCCGCAGAATTACCTAACAGCATCTTGTATTCGTTCCGGAAGAGATGGTCTTCAGCTCCGAGAACAATATAGGGGAATATGTAGCTTGTTATCTGTTGCACAAGAATGCCGACAAGGTGGTTATCTCTGCCATAGCTGACGAAGGTTCCAAGACCCGGCCTTCTCACGATAGCCGCTTTGAAAGAGAGCCGATCCAAAGCTTTTCGGACTGTCTCTCTACTGGCACTGAACTTGTTCATCAATTCCTTCTCTGTGGGGAGTTTATCCCCGACGGCGTATTTCCCGGACTTGAGTTCTTCGAGCAGGTAACGTTCAATGACGATATACTTTGGAGTAATGGGAATCGCCCCCAGTTTGAATGTACGTACATATAGGATTTTACACTTCAATGTTAGTTGAGTCAAGTTTTCTCTCTTGAGTAGATTTAATTATGATGCATTACGGTTTTCTTAGCAAGGATCTAGTCTCGATCGATGTTTGCCTTTCAAAGGGTTATACGGAGAACAAATCCTTCTGACAGAAAAGGCAACACCTACCTGTGACAATAGTCGTAAGATCCTTTCCAGAGCTTCTTTTCTAGAATATAGAGATGATATACTTCAATTGGGAGGTGGAAAAATGAAAAAATTACTGCTTGTAGTATTGATAGTTGTGGTTCTTTCTGTTTCTGCGTACGGATACACTTTCGGCACAAACAATGTCGGAGCCTCAATCGCATACTTTCCCTTCATCCTTCAAACCTTCTCTGCGAGGGGATACTATCATTTTGGTTTCAAGCTTGTGGATCCCTGGAGTATTGGCTCGATAGATTTTACTCAGGTTATGTTGTACGCCGGTCCCACAGTTTCTTACAGCTATGACAACGTTCACCACAGTTTTGAGGCAGGTATAAGCGGAAGACTCTTTTCTGGGATCGAGAATCTCTCCTTCGATCTTTTTGGCAGAAGATTCATGATTGCCGTAGGTCTTAGAGGTTCATCTTCCTTCTCTTTCACGACTCTCAAGCTTTCAAAGCCTCAAATATCACCGGCCCTGAGCATTATCGATGTCACCAAAATGGCTAACAGAATGAATTACTCGTTGTTCTTCTGGCCGCTGCCGGTACTGCTGGGATTCGATCTGTACTTCTAATCGGCTACTACTGTTGTTCCTTCGTACTCTTGCTTTGTTAAAAACAGAAGTGGATAGAGCAGAAGAGGAGAATGGCGTCTTCCAGCTGAGGGATTTTTCTGATACGTGAATTACTAAGAGGATGTGATCCGCTTGTGAGAGTATTCTCTGTTATGGGCAGTCCAAGGTTGAAGGGCAATACTGTACTTGTCCTGGATAATTTCATGAAGGGAATGAGAGAGGGTCATGATCAGCTGGAGTTAAAATCCGTCTTTCTTCATGGTAAGAAGATCGAACCGTGCACGGGCTGCGACAAATGCAAGACTGATAGCGAATCCTGTGTAATTAGAGATGACATGCTTGATCTTTATGATGAAGTCGTTGCCGCCGATGTGATTATCTTCTCCACGCCTATATACTGGTGGAATA
>WOZY01000204.1 GCA_011620045.1 Mesotoga sp. | reverse complement strand
TAATAGAGTTGAAACGAGGAGCCGATCCTAATGTTGTTCTTAATCTCCTATTCAAGCACACTCAACTGCAGACGACCTTCAGCGTGAATATGCTGGTTATTGACGAGAAGAAGCGCCCAAGAGTAATGAATCTTAAGCAAATCCTCCAGGGCTTTCTTTCTCATCGGTTCAATGTAATTAGAGCAAAGACTGAATACGATCTTGAGCAGGCATCCAGAAGGGCTCACATTGTTGAGGGTTTGACTAAGGCGACCAGATCCATTGATACTGTTGTCGATATTATTCGCAATTCGGCAAATGCAGAGGAAGCTTCGAAAAATCTCATGGAGACTCTTGAAGTAACCCAGGAGCAAAGTTCCGCCATTCTTGACATGAGAATGGGGAAACTCACAGGAATGGAAATTGAGAAGCTTCTCAATGAATACAGAGATTTGGTCGCTAGAATCAACGAATACAGATTGATTCTCGCGAGCGACGAGAAGGTTTACGGGATTATTCAGAAAGAACTCGGGGAGATAAAAGAGAAGTACGGTGATGCAAGGCGAACTAGAATCGATCTGGGAAACGGAACGGATTTCAACATAGAAGATGTCATCCCCGACGAAGAAATCGTTCTCATGGTAACAAAGAAGGGCTACATAAAGTCAACACCGCTCGAAAGTTACAGAAAGCAGGGTAGAGGCGGTAAGGGTGTCATTGGAGTACGAACAGGTGAAGAGGATTTTGTTGTCAATATACTAACGACTACGAGGCTTAGCAAAACGGTTATTATAACTTCAAAGGGTAAAGCATACGTACTGAGCAATCACATAATTGATCACTCTTCAAGAGATTCAAAGGGGAAACTCCTTGCAAATTACATTAAGATCGACCCCGACGAAACTGTCCAGGCCGTTCTTTCAACAAGAAGGGAAGAAGTTAAGGGAAAATATCTCGTCATCACAACCCGTTCAGGCAAGATAAAGAAGACCGAGTTTGAAGCTTTCTTCAATGTCCGTGTGTCCGGTATAAAGGCCATTGGGTTGAACGAAAACGACAGAGTCATCGATGCATCGCTTACAACAAAAGACAATGACACAATAATAATCTCCACGAAAAACGGGATGGTAATCAGATTCTCCCTCGAACAGGTACGTTCCATGGGCAGGAGCGCGGCGGGCGTGATGGGAATAAGGCTGAAGAAGAACGATGAGGTCGTCGGAGCTAACATCGTAGCGGCCGAAGACGACAGGTTTCTTCTCACTGCGACTCAGAAGGGCGGTGGTAAGAGAACGCGCATTTCAGAGTATAGATGTCAGAACCGGGGCGGCTTGGGAGTGAAGAATATTTATGGGTTGGAGAAGATCGGTCAGGTTATTGGAACTCTTGTGGTTACTGGCGACGATGGAGTGATACTTGCTACCAAGTCAGGGATGTCAATAAGAATCCCCATTTCACAGGTTAGACCCACTGGAAGAGTGACCAAGGGAGTCAGGATCGTCGATCTAAAGGAAAATGATATCGTTGCGACGATGGCGGTAGTAGTTGACTGAATTCCCGGCCGAGAATAGGGGGTGTCATGAATTGACGCTGACGGAGAAACAGAAGAAGATTCTGGAGTATATCGAGAACTTCATTAAGCTCTATGGTTATCCTCCGAGCATCAGAGATATCTGCAGAGACTTCGACATATCTTCTCCTAGGGGAGTGGCAAAACATCTCGAGTCTCTGGAAAAGAAGGGCTATATCGAAAGAACCGGTGTCTCTCGTGGAATAAGAGTCCTAAAAAGCCCAGACGGTTCTTCGCTGGCACCTGGCGAAGATGTGGTCATGCTACCTGTTATCGGCAATGTTGCAGCGGGCGAAGCTGTGCAGGCTGTTCAGACGGAAGAAGAGAAGATTCCAGTACCTCTTTGGATGATCAGAAGAGGATTTGAGTACTACATGTTGAGAGTCACCGGCAACAGTATGATTGATTCCCACATAGTAAATGGAGACTTTGTGATTATAAGAAAACAGGAATGGGCAAATAACGGAGATATTGTAGTAGCTTTAATAGATGATGAGTATGCTACTCTAAAGAAGTACGAAAACGAAGGGCCAAAGATTCGACTTGTGCCTTCGAATCCGGAGATGCTTCCTATCGTTGTAGAAACGAACAGAGTAAAGGTGCAGGGCCGGCTTTCCGGAGTTCTTCGCTGGTACAAGTAATTTGAACAATTCAATTAAGGAGTCAAGAGATGAAGATCGCGATTGCTTCTGACCACGCTGCATTTGAACTGAAATCCTATCTTGTTAAATACATAGAGAAAAAGGGTCACACAGTTTTTGATCTTGGCCCGGAATCGGGCGCCTATTCGGTAGATTATCCTGACTTTTCAGAAAAGGTTTGTGATTCAGTAACAAATGGAGAAGCCGATTTTGGCGTTTTGCTTTGTGGAACTGGAATTGGAATGTCGATTGCGGCAAACAAGCACAGAGGCATCCGCGCCGCGCTATGCTTTTTCCCGGAAATGGCAGCGCTTGCCAGAAGACATAACCACGCTAACGTTCTTGTTCTCGGAGGCAGACTGATTGGTAGTGAGCTGGCTGGCTGGATTGTTGATACCTTTCTTAGCTCACCAGAAGAAGGTGGCCGCCACAAGAAAAGAGTAGACAAACTTGAAATTAGTGTCGACGAGAATCGGGTGAAAGACAGTTGATGGTTTTTTACGATAGAAGACATCTCTTTCATCTACCGATGAAAGAGCTTGAGGGTGGTATATGGATTGAGAATCCAGACAAACCGGAGAGAATTGAGGCAATTCGGAGCGCTCTGGAAACGTCTGGTTTTCAGATTAAGGAGCCTCGTGACTATCATTGCTCACATGTATACCAGGTTCACACACCTGAATATGTCGAATGGTTAAAAGAAAAGAGCCTATCTGTATCAAAAGACAGAGAGTACTTCCCAGAGGTTTTTGGGTACGACAAGCTTTTCGACACCGGCACGCCAGTCACGTCGGGTTGCTACGTGGGGGCCCTTGCGTCTGTCTCTACAGCCCTGAATGCTGTAGATTCTATTCTTGAAAGCGAAAGTGTCTCATATGCGCTCTGCAGACCGCCTGGGCATCATGCCGGAATATCGACTGGCGGAGGCTATTGCTACTTCAACAACGCGGCAATTGCAGCCAGGTATTACCAGAAGCATACAAGAGGTTTTGTCGCGATTCTGGATGTTGATTTCCATCACGGCAACGGCACCCAGGAGATTTTTTACTATGATGACACTGTCTTTTATGTCTCAATTCATGGTGATCCGAAGATATTCTATCCGTGGATAAGCGGCAATTCATGGGAGATAGGTTCAGATTCTGGAGAAGGTTTCAACATGAATTTCCCCCTTGCCGGCGGGACAGAAGGTCCTGAATATATGCGCACACTTTCAAAGGCTCTTCAGGAGATAGATGACTTTGCTCCAGACTTGCTCATTATTTCCTTGGGAATCGATGGCCACAAGAACGACGGCATAGGCCGCTTCAATTTGAATGATGAAGACTTCTCAATGATGGGGAGACTCATCGGTGAAGTTGACGTTCAGAAACTGGTAGTTCAGGAAGGTGGATACAATCCAGTTGCAAACTCGTCTTCTGTTCTAAACTTCCTTCGCGCGATAAGATAGTGGTGCAGAAAAAAGCGCGGCGTCTGCCGCGCTTTTTTTCTTCTATCAGAAGGCAGGTCCGAAACCAAAGAAGGGTGTTCCATAGTACGGCTTCCCACTTGTCGAACTCTGATCAGCCAGGTAGGTATTGTATCCATAACCCACTCTAACAAGTCCTATCATAGGTATTGATATGTCCAGGCAGAGACCGAAGTCCGCAAGGAAGTTGCCTCCAATAACATCTCCGCCAGACGTATTACGATAGAAAAGCAAGTCGCCAAACCCCACAATGTCTACAGGTATAGATGAAGTTTCCGGCGTAAGAGGGTATCTTAATTGTGCAGAACCGACGGTTACCCCGTACGCATTCTGACCTATACTCTGTGAACCCCTTACTCTAATAAACGTATCAGGACTCAACAAATA
>WOZY01000140.1 GCA_011620045.1 Mesotoga sp. | reverse complement strand
TTCATCAACTCTCGGGATGATGGCTCTTGGCCTTTTCCTTACACTTCTCTTCAGGAATCCGGAAACGGCCGATGCGGCAGCCAGTATACTTATGGTGATAATGACGTTTCTCGCAGGAATATACTTTCCACTGACATTCCTGCCCGGTTATCTGAGAGCTATATCGACCTTTCTTCCAGTAAAGTACGTGGCAGAAATAATCAGGCATTCGCTCGGAATCGAGATGGTCTCGACTATGTATTTCGTGATAACTAATCTCGTTCTTTCGATCAGCGGAGTCCTGCTGCTGTATTTCACAGGAAGGAGATACTTGAGAGCTTCTTAAATGACCCGTGACTTGTCTGTTGTTCTTCAAGGAAGCGATTGTGACGAGTTCTGCTAGATGGTGACGAAATTCGGAAGGGAGGTTTTTTGGTGAGTGAAACTGTAAGAATTGCTGAAGGGATCCACTGGATAGGAGTGAACGACTTTGAGACGCATCTATTCGAATCGCTCTGGCCCATTCCAAGAGGAGTGTCCTACAACTCATATATTCTGATCGATGAAAAGGTCGTTCTCATTGACACTGTCAAGGGGTCTTTTTTCTCGGCATATCTCGACAAGATAAAGTCGCTTCTTCCCGCTGGAAAGAAGGTCGATTATCTCGTGGTTAATCATATGGAGCCCGATCACTCCGGTTCGATCAAGGTCCTTAAAGAGGCCTTCCCTGAAATGAGTGTGGTCGGAAATGAAAAAACCATGGATATGCTAGACGCCTTCTATGGAGTGAGCGACAATGTGGTCAGGGTTGAAGACGCTGAAGAGCTGAACATAGGCTCCAAAACCCTTCGGTTCTACATGACCCCTATGGTGCACTGGCCAGAGACGATGATGACACTTGAAAAGACCACGGGGGTGCTGTTTTCCGGAGATGCTTTTGGAGGTTTCGGCGCACTTAACGGCGGGATTTTTGACGACGAAGTTGATGTAGATTTCTTTGAGGATGAAGTTCTCAGATACTTCTCAAACATTGTCGGTAGATACAGTGCAATGGTTCAGAAGGCCTTCGAAAAACTCAAAGGTGTTGACATAAAGGTTATCTGCGCTACTCACGGACCCGTCTGGAGAAAGAACCCTTCAAGGATTCTCGATCTTTACGATCGCTGGAGCAGACAGGAGACAGAGGAAGGCGTCGTCTTGGTATACGGTTCAATGTATGGGAACACACAGAAAATGATGGAGGCGGTAGCTTCGGGTCTTGTCGAGGGAGGCGTCGAGAAAGTCAGGGTTCACAATATCTCTACGACTCACATTTCGTTTATCATAAGAGACATCTGGAGATACAAGGGCCTTGTGATGGGGAGTTGTACCTATAATGCGGAGCTCTTCCCTCCGATGAAGCAACTGGTTAGCGCGATAGAGAACAGGATGATAAAAAACCACAAGATAGGCGTTTTCGGTTCCTATACCTGGAGCGGGGGAGCCCTGAAAGAACTTCAGCAGTTCACTTCGAGATCGAAGTGCGATCAGGTGGGCCCGGTGATTGAGTCGAAGAGTTGTCCAACGCAAGAGGATCTCGACAAGTGCGTTGAACTGGGTCTGAACATGGCAGCGGCGATAAAGTCATGAATTGCTGCCTCTCCTTCTGCAAAGTCGATCGGAACACAGTCTGTGAAAATTATGATCGGCGCATATCATTGAGAGATCTATTTCATACTGAATAGCTCATCTATAAGGATTTCAGAAGGAACGACAAGGAGCCTCTCAAGTAGTAGAGGCTCTTTTCTTTCTTCTGAGCTGCTCCTGCCATTTGCCGCACCGGTCGCCCCAAACTGAGATTATTTCTCCGTCGGCTTTCGCGTTGATTACCTCTATTCCCAGTTCTTCAAACGGATGGACCCAGTACGGCCCGTAATAATATAAGAGAAGTTCAGGTATTCCCATCTTCAACTTATCTCTTCCTCACTGGCCCGTACCGACAGGGCGTGGCATTTGGCCAATATAAAATATAGCACCCGTCGTTGACTGGAACAATGCAGGCATTGTAATAGCTTCTGATCAGGACCAGTTCGGACGACTCCTGTGTGCGTCGGTTTAATCTCTCTTTAATGACATCCGGGATAAACTTGGTTTATAACCAAACGAAGAAGGGAGGTAAAGAAAATGAAAAAGCTACTATTCTTGATTGTCTTGGTCTCCGCGTTTTTCTTCTCTGGGTGCGTGGATCTTACTTTGCCAGAGGCTGACAAGGGAACGGTGAGAGTTGTTCTTACCGATGCGGTAATTCCTATCGAAGAGATTGACTCTCTTATGGTAAGGATTGAAAGCATAAAGCTCTATGGATCCGAGGAGGTTTCTCCAGATGAATACGAGCCTTTTGTGATTGTGGACGAACCTTTTGAAGTAGACATTCTTACTCTGGTGGGAACGACTTTCGAACTGCCCGACACTACGGGAGTCGTCGGTGTATATAACCAGTTGCGGATAGAAGTGTCTGCGGCAACTATGACGGCCAATGAGATAGTCTATCCAGTCACTGTCAACTCTGGATCACTGAAGATCAACAATCTGGGCCTCGAGATTAACGAAGGTTCTGTGACGAATGTTGTTCTTGACTTTGACTTGTCAAAGTCACTGAAAATCAATGGCCAGTGGGAGGACATCGTCAGTGAAGCTGAGATCTCAGGCGAGAAGAAGAGCAACGAAGACAAGGTCCACATGACGCCCGTAATCCATGTGCGCCACGGAAGCCTTTTTGACGTAACGGGAATTGTCTCTCCGGATCAGTTGCCTCTCCTTGTAGCGCTGTTTCCCGAAGGTGAAGGCGAGGCTCTTACGACGTTCACCCATATCGACAATCCGATTTGGGAGGAAGGCGAATTCAGATTCTGCAAGGTTGGCCCGGGGGAATATAGACTGGAGTTCTTCGATAATTACAGGGATGAGGGGTTCTCGGTCGATGAAAGCGAATCCAGATATCAGTCCCTTTCAGTTACCGTTGCAGACAAAGACGTCGATCTTGGTACAATTGTCTTGGTTGAGAAATAGGTGTTTCAAACAGTTAAGTCTCGATTTGCCCTCAAGGAGTTTGGGTTGATTAACTGGAAAGCACGAGGGGGTTCATCTGTTCAATGCTGCCATTGATTCGCGGAAGTGAAGGTGGGGCTCATATGAAGAGAGTCATCTGTCTCGTCTGTGCTATTGTTTTTATGATTTCAGCCGCACTTTCGGTGGGTAGTGTGCTTGAAGGCGAGCAGTCTTTGCTTGGTTACCTGGTTGGGGGCGGGGACTTTGAGCTATCGGTCAGCATCACCTTAATTCAGAAGGTGCAGCAGATAGCTGCTGGTGAGATTCTCGCAATCTTTGTTCTTCCCGAAGGGTTGGTAAGGGTAGTGACCGACTCCAGAGTAGTCACGCTCTCTTCAGATGGTGAGATTTCCGAAATAACCGAAGCTGGCGAGGCCAGCATTTTATCAGAGGTAAAGATGATTGACGCTTTCTCCCTTGTTTCTCTGCAGTCAAGGGAGGAGGTTCGCGGTATCTTTCTAGTACAGGAAGAGAACGGTCACTTCTGGCATGTAATAACCGAGACGAAGTCCTACAGGTTAGCAAGCAGTTTTGCTTCAACGCTAAGCGTAACGGCAAATGAGAAGGCGCTTGAAGAGACCAGCAAGAGATTGCAGAAATCCCTGGTCGAGGAAGAGGATTTTGCTCCTTCAGAAAAGCCTGGCAAGCCCGAAGATCCTGGCAAGCCCGACGATCCTGGCAAACCTGATGATCCTGGCAAGCCGGACGATCCTGGTCGGCCAGACACTCCTCCCGGCAAAGGAAACGGAAAGAATTGATGCTCGATGAAACTCTTGATAGTTGAAGATGAGAAAAGACTGCTCGACAATGTCGTCTCTTTTTTTGAGCGTTCGGGATTTCTTGTGGATGCCTCTCAGAACGCAGAAGAAGGACTGGATCTTGCCCTTGAGCGAAGCTATGATTGCATTGTTCTCGATGTTCTCCTGCCTGGCATGAACGGTTATGAGTTCTGCCGCTTTCTGAGGGAAGAGATGAAGTCCGATGTCCCCATAATAAT
>WOZY01000099.1 GCA_011620045.1 Mesotoga sp. | reverse complement strand
ATTCATTACCGGACTGGCCAGCATTCCTCAGAGCCTTCATGAAGCGGCTAGAATAGACGGTGCCAGTGGCTGGAAAGACTTTTGGCACATTACTCTCCCCTTGCTGAAACCCACGACTGTTTTGGTGTCAATAATGTCCATGCTACAGTGTCTCAAGACATTCAGTACTCAGTATCTATTCACACAATCAGGGGCCCCTACTGAGCCAATTAATGTCATTACGTTGAACATATACAACACGGCAATTAGAGATCACAACATAGGAAGGGCGAGCGCAATGAGCATTTTGCTGTTTGCTATGATGTTATTCTTCACCTGGCTTCAGTTTAGATTGAGCAGATCAGGCGGAGAAGTCGACTATTAGGGAGGTTATCATGAAGACAATTAAGAAACAATCAATCGTAGTCGATGTCTTGATTTGGGCCTTCCTAATTCTAACTGCCATTGTTATCCTTGCTCCTATTGTGTTCATGTTCACCGCATCTCTAATGCCCTCCAGAGATATACTTAAAATGCCGTATCCCTGGATACCCAAAGACCTTTACTGGCAGAATTACTGGCATGCTTTGAGGGGAAACGACGGGAGTTTCATTTTTCCGCGAAACATCCTAAATTCATTTATTGTGGCCGGAGCAGTATCGATCTCTACTGTTTTTCTTTCTGCCCTCACAGGATACGGATTAGCGAAGTTCCCATTTAGAGGACGCAACCTTGTCTTCCTGCTTATCATGGCTACAATGATGATTCCCTTTGAGGCAATAATGATTCCCCTTTATCTTGTTGCGACCTCACTCAAAATCCAGGACTCTTATCTAGGACTGATCCTACCATTTCTGATTAACGCTTTCGGAATCTTCTTGATGAGGCAATATCTGATAACCTTTCCAGATGAGATAATCGATGCCGCAAGGATCGATGGTTCAGGAGAGTTCGGCATCTTCTGGAGAATAATTCTGCCCAATAGTGCTCCTGCGATAGCAACACTGGCAATCCTGACTTTCAGAACACAGTGGGACAATCTTCTGTGGCCTCTGTTGATTTCTCAAAGCGAAGAGATGAAAACTATTCCGCTTTACATCGTGAAATTCGCTGCGGAGAAGCATACGAATGAGGGTGCAATGATGGCTGCTGCTGCAATTGCGAGCATCCCCATTCTCATTCTCTTTCTCGCACTTTCGAAGTACTTTGTCAGTGGTGCATCTCTTCATTCTTCGAGAAAGGGATAACCAAAGAGGTACCTTGGTTCGATTATCCCAAAGAAAGCACCTTTCAGGGAGAATAATTCCTGAAAATCATCTCTACTAAAAATGGAAATTGAATCATCAAAACGGCACAGAAGAAGCTTCCTGTTATGCTGCCAGTCGGTGACGGGTACAACCTCTCTAAGAGTCCTATCTGTGCTGAAGCTTTCCTTGAGAACATTGTCTGCCTCACTGAATATTTTTATCTTGCTCTCCCTAGAATCAGCCACGAAAACTTCCCCGTCAAGAACTGCTACATCCATCGCGTAGCTGACAGGAATTTCGGATTTCTGTCTAACGGTCAATCCGTCTTTCTCGAACACCAGAACTCCCCTATCTCCTGCGGCAACATAGAAAGAGTGTTTCGAGCCTGCAATAGCGTTTACTGTTATTCCTCTTTCAATACCATCTATATACCGCGGCAGAATATGGTCGACCAATTCGAATCCCTTTTCTCCTCTCCTCACTACAAACAGCCCATCAAGCTCGCTGCCAGCAAATACATAATCGTCAATGTACGAGACAGAACTAATCCATCCTTTCATAGGTATTGTTTGGATGTGTTTGTAGAAGTTCGGTCCGAAGAACTTGAAAATCTCTAGCCCGTGAGTTCCATCTGCAACGAAGACTTCCAGTCTTTCGATATTGACATCGATCGCTTCACAATGAAAAGTGTCCACAATGCGGTGATTCTCGGGTTGAAGAACGGAGAAAATCGCGAACCCCCTATCCCTGAGTACGTTGAAGACAAGGCCCCCAGCGACGACTCCTCCACTTGACAGTGAAGTCACGGGAATGATTCTGACTCTCCACTCCTGATCTTCGACGGAAATTTCCAACAACCCATTAAACCCAAACCCAAAGTGGAAAGCATTAGCACATAGGATAACGGCGGCAAAGAGAACGATGATCAACGGAATTGTTTTTCTCATTGTACCACCTCCAGACAAATTCTAATACAAATGCATCAATAATCTACGCATCACGAGAACACAAAATCGATTGAGAAGGTTTCTGATTCTACTGCCAGTGCTCTTAAAATGCTGGAAAACAGGATATATAATTGAATTGGGGTGATTTTATGAGCAAGAAAGACTTCTTGAGAAAGCTTCTCTCCGAAGGTCGCAGCGCCGATGATATTGCCGATCTATTTGGAATAACGGTGGAGAGAATGGAGAAGTATCTTGAAGATCCTTCACAATCTAGACTGGCAGTGGCAGAGATAAAGACTGAGCTCAGAAGGCTTGAAAGCTTGCCTTTAGACACAAAAGAAGACATTCTACTTTTCTCGTTCAAAGTAATACTTGAGTCGATCAACTTTCTCTTTTCAGACATTGAAAGAACAGTATACGATAAGCCAGAAAAACTGCCTAGTATCGTGAGAAAGCTAATTGACGGCGCATACCTTCTGTTGGCAATTTCCAGACTGGAGAAGATTGGGGAGAGTCTTCCATCTCTTGTATCCGATCAAAGATTCTTGCGAGCCTGTCAGAACAAAACTCTCATTGCAGAGAGATTGATGGATCTTGCGGAACTGATCGACCGGGAAATCGAACGCTAGAAGATCGATTCTGCGGCTGCTAACCGGCCTTCTCAAGTGTAGTATAATCAACTTGGAAGTCACCTTAAGTGAGGGATATACTTTGTCTAATTCTCGTTATCGGGAATTCTTTACATTTTTGTCTGAAGAAGACGTTATTGAGAAAGCCAATGAGAGTCTTGAGGGTAGAAACTGGAAGCCGCTTATCGAGAATTCAAATGCTGCTCTAGTATCTCTCAAAGCTCCACTGGTGGCGAATCTTTTCAAGAAACTATTCGATACTAGATATGCCTTCATATTCAGGAATGCTGAGGGTGAACTGCTTTCTGAAACATCGGACAAAACCTCAGACCTACTTGAAGTATTCTTGAAAGCAGCCACGGAAAACCCACGCTTTGAAGAGAGCTTTCTGGCTTTTCTGGATTACTTCAAAGAGGCACCTCAGATTCTTGAGAGAATAGTAATTCATTATGCTAATCAAATAGCCGATGAATCTGAATCTCTAGTAACAGGTCTGAGGGAGCTCAAGATTCTCTACGAAAGAGTGCGGAGAACCGCTGATCACTTAGGAGTCAGCCTTCCCCTGAATGAAATCGTATCAAGACTTTTCTGCCTTGACTGCTCATTGCTCCCAATGATTGAGTCTGATCTGGTAGATTTTCTCTCACAGTTTCCGCCTGAGGAAGAAGGAGTTTGCAGATTTCTGGAGAATCAGATCAAGCTGGCAGTAGGTGAATATGACGAAAGCAGCATAGAAGTTCAGTTATCTCGTCTTGAAACAATAATCAGAGAGATAAAGAAATACTCTTCAACTTTCATGAACTGGCTTAAAGTCCCTGACAATCTCTTTGTATCTTTCCTTGAAAAGGGGTTGAGAAGGCATGGGACTCTCGCTTCATGGCTAGAAGGAATAAAAGAGGCGAGAACGGAGTATGGGCTTTGTCAAAGCCATTGGGAAGAGGCCCGAAAGTGGTATTTCGAAAAGATAAGCGGCAAGATCCTCCCGTCTTTTCAGAAAGCTATTGCAGGTTGGGCTTGCTGGACAATTGTTGAAGAGCGACAGATCAAAGACCCTTTGACTCACGCAGGCGAGACAGTAAGGTATTCGGCAAGAAGAAGTGAGTTTCGCATAATAAAGGCAGAAGAGAGCAACGGAGTCTTTGTTCTTTGTACGGTTGATGACATTACAGTAACATCGTCGGGCCTCAAGAAAGCAGGGAGAAGCTTCCCTTTCAACTCTATTAGGACAAAGTTGGAAGAGCTGAAACTTTCAAGAGAAGCCTTTCTAGAC
>WOZY01000166.1 GCA_011620045.1 Mesotoga sp. | reverse complement strand
CCAGTGGGGAGACCTGTGAGGGTTCAAGTCCCTCCTCTCGCACCAATGTGATTTACAGAATGTAAATTTGCGCGGATGTAGCTCAGTGGTAGAGCACCTGCTTGCCAAGCAGGGGGTCGCGGGTTCGAACCCCGTCTTCCGCTCCAGAAAGACGCCGCAAGGGCGTCTTTTTTTGTGAATATTCGTTGTTCTGTATTAGCCAATCAGCTTAGGAGAATCACCGTGTACCGAAACAAACATACAGCTTTCCGGTAAGGTGCGTGATTCACGTTTTGGAGAATTCTCAGGTCGAGAAAACTTGGTCCCTTCTGAAATGCTGATCTTTCTGTTTTTTCTCTTGACTTTATTCCCATTCAATCGTAGCCGGTGGTTTGTCAGTTATGTCGAAAACGACCCTGCCTATCTCTTTTACTTCAGATGTAATCCTTGAAGAAGCCTGCCTAAGGACCGTATGCGGAAGTTCGTACCAAGATGCCGTCATGCCTTCTGAACTATTAACAGCCCGAAGAGCAACTACATAACCATATGATCGCTTATCTCCTTTTACGCCCACGCTGGAGACTGGTAGAAGGACAGCAAACGACTGCCATATCTTATCAAGGTCACCCGATTCGCTTAGCACTTCCATGAAAATAGAATCAACTTCCTTCAGAATCTGCGCCTTCTCCGAAGTCACTTCTCCGATTATTCTCACTCCAAGACCAGGGCCGGGAAATGGCTGCCTACTGATCAGGAATTTGTCTATTCCAAGAGAGTGACCAAGGTTTCGTACCTCATCTTTAAAAAGCTCTCTCAGTGGTTCAAGCAATTTCAGGCTCATATTCTCGGGAAGACCACCGACATTATGGTGACTCTTGATCTTTTTACCACTCCTGGAAGAAGCTCCGGATTCAATGACATCTGAATAGATCGTCCCCTGAAGCAAAAACCTAGCATTCAGTTTGCTCGCTTCTCTTTCGAATACTCGTATGAATGTCCGTCCAATAACTTTTCTCTTGTCCTCTGGGTCCACAATTCCTTCCAGTTCACGAAAGAATTCTGCTGACGCATCAACTGTCTTTACATTTATTCCCAGTTTTCTCAAGGCCTCTGGAACTTCGATCTCTTCATTTTTTCTCATCAATCCATGATTAACAAAAATCCCGGTGAATCTCTCGCCGATCGCTCTCGAAGTTATTGATGCCGCTACTGTTGAATCGACTCCTCCTGAGAGACCTCCGACAACGCTTTGATCGCCAACGGTTCTCTGAATCTTCTTCACTTTCTCATCTGCAAGGTCACGAATCTTCCAGTCGCGTGATGCTTTGCAGATGTCTATCACGAATTCCTCGAGTAGTTCTTTCCCAAATTGGGTGTGATGAACTTCAGGATGAAACTGGAGAGCGATATTCTTCCCATATGTGAATCCCGCAATTGTTCCGTTCCTACTTCTCGCCACGATCTTACATCCATCTGGAAGTTGAGTCACTTCATCGCCATGACTCATCCATGCAATAATTTCGCTCGGAACACTTTGAAAGCAAGCATTATCAATTGATACTGATGTGAGGCCATACTCGCCTCTCATTCCACTTGAAACGACTCCTCCAACTTCTATGGCCATGAGATGCATTCCGTAGCATATTCCCAGAATCGGTATTGAGAGAAACTTGAGCTGTTCAGGGAAACCTGCAGAGCCTTCTTCATAAACGCTCTGGGGTCCACCTGACAAAATTACGCCTTTGATACCCTTCTCGAGTTTGAAGCCATCTGGAGTCTCTACCGTGCAAAGAACACCGATCTCTCGAATTCTTCTTGCTAGAAGTAGAGTATATTGAGATCCGAAGTCGATAACAGCTATTCTATCCATCTTTCCTCCAAAAAGAAAAACCCACGAAGGGTGAAATCAGAGTATGCTCCCCAAAAAAGAAGATTATGTCCTTCAAGCAAAGATTACCAAGCCGATTTGAGGAATAATACTAGCTACCGATTTTTATCTCCTTGTTCCACAGATAGCACTACGTATTAGTAAATATGGAATCACCACTGCCCGAGAAGCCCCACACTCCAGGTCTTCTGAAAACCGAGTGATTCTATTTTGTTAGTCAGGTTGGTCCCTATTCCGGCTGTTATTATCATATCTCCCACCCTGACTTCAATACCGCCGCCAACAAGAAAATCAATGTTGTGCATGAGGTCGGCATTCATTGATACTCCCGCACGCGCCGAAAAGAGATTCATATATGTGTACTGCGTTGAAAGACCAAGATACTTGACTTCCATCCCGTTTCTGGTACCTAACTCAAGGCCTATCAAGAACGGATCCAGGACGAACCTTATTCCAGCAAGTAGGTCGATTGAGTTTGAAGATAGACCGCTGTTCCATAATAGGCTGTCAAAGGAAACTACGTAGTCTAGCAGTTCGTAAGCCCTACCGGTTATTCCACCCCTGACTGCAACACCGTAAGTAGGTGTCGCGCCAGTCGTCATATTAATCTTGAAGTCTGCTCCGAAAGATGTAAGAGGTCCTAGTTCACCCGATATCATGTAGCTAAGGGATCTAACGCTCGATGTCTTTCCTATGTCCATGTAATACTGAAGCAAACCTGCCATTCCATCGTCTGAATCTTCAAAGAGCTGGATGTATAGCCCACGCTCGTCTGAAGAGGGGGAGGCGTTTGTAGTAAGCTCGATGAAGTTTGAAGAGAAAGCTGACTTAAGTATCCCGTACAGATCTGAAGGGCTGCCAAAACCTGAACTATATCCCTTTGCAAGTATCCCGTTCCCTCCCGTTTGTAGTAAGAAGGGATTCAATGCCATAGTAACCACACCAAAACACACGACCACCAAGATCAAGAGCTTCTTCATCATATCACCCCAAACGTTCTTCAGAAGTCTTTAGATTGCCACTTGAATAAGACCGGTTTCAGCACAATGTTCTTTGAACTCACTCAGCCTATCCTCAAGTATAGCCTCTCGAATCTTCTTCACAAAATCCATTAGAAAGCTTACATTGTGGTAACTCAACAGAATCTTGCCAAGTATCTCGTCCCTTGTGAACAGGTGATGGATATATGCTCTACTGTACCTTGAACAGACTTTGCAGGTACAGTTCGGATCTACTGGAGATTTATCGTGCTTATTCCTTGCCGACTTGAGATTGATTCTTCCACCTGAGGTCAATGCCGCTCCATGTCTGCCAAGCCTTGTAGGAAGAACACTATCAAACATATCGACTCCGCTTTCGACTGCAGCCATTATCAGTTCGGGTGATCCTACTCCCATTAAGTATCTGGGCCTATCTTCGGGCAAAAGGCCAACGGATACCGACAGAACTTTTTCCGTTGTCTCGAAGTCTTCTCCAACACTTAGACCACCCAAGGCGAAGCCCTCAAAATCCATTGCAGTGATTTCCGAAGCGCTCTCTTCCCTCAAATCATTGAAGAAACCGCCCTGGACTATACCGAACAGAGACTGATTACTATCCCTCCTGTGAGCAAGTAAGAATCTCTTCGCCCAGTTAGTGGTTCGTCTTACTGAATTTCTGACATATTCCTTGTCTGCATTTGGTTCAACGCACTCGTCAAAGGCCATTGCAATATCTGATCCTATGGCTTCCTGAATTTCCATTGAGAGTTCAGGGGTAACGAAAAGGCTCCTGCCATCAAGAGGCGAACGAAATTTCACGCCTTCCTCGGTAATTTTTCTGTCGGAGAGCGAAAAGACCTGGAATCCGCCACTGTCAGTTAGGATAGAATGATCCCACGACATAAAATTATGAAGGCCGCCAAAGTATCTCAGAGTGTCGAGTCCTGGACGCAAAAACAAATGGAAAGCGTTGCCAAGTATTATTTGTGAATCCATTTCATAAAGCTGATCTTGCCAGATGCCTTTTACCGTCCCATTAGTGCCTACGGGCATAAAAACGGGTGTCTCGAGCTCACCGTGTGCAGTGGCAAGTACAGCGGTTCTTGCTTTCGTTTCAGTACTCTTTGCCCTTATTTTCAGCTCAACCATTACGCTTTCCGATAATCTCGATTATCTTATCGTAAGAAGCATCAATCTGTTTTTCGAGCTGACTCATTTCATCGTTTATCCAAGCACCATAATCGGGGTCCTTCAGAG
>WOZY01000012.1 GCA_011620045.1 Mesotoga sp. | reverse complement strand
GTATCCGATTGATATTCATCTGCCCGGTTCGGCAGAGTTGAAGACGATTTCAATTCCTTACCCCGGCGAATACCATATTCCAATGCGTTCGCTAATCCCAAAGAGCTTAGAAAATGTCATTCTTGCAGGGAGAGCAATCAGTGCAGATCATACGGCTTTTTCTGCAGTCAGAACCAGCCCTCTTGCAACCGCAACCGGCATGGCTGCAGGTATAACTGCAGCACTTGCTGTGAAACACAGAAGACTTGTCAGAGATGTGAACATCGACCTGATACAGCGGGAGATCGTTGAGATGGGAGGGATCCTTTGAAAACAGTAGTTGTTCCAATGGATGATAGACCCCCAAACTACCAGCTGGTTTCCAAGATCGCAGATCTGAATCATATAGAAATCGAATTGCCAGATAAGAACCTGCTCGGAAGATATTTGAGGCCGGGAAATTGCGAGGAACTGGCCCGATGGATGCTTTCAAGAGAGGCGGACAGATTCATAATCTCTGTCGATATGCTTTCTTATGGCGGTCTAATAGCCTCAAGGGAAGATAAAATCAGCGCGAGAACAGCTATCGACAGACTTAGCTCGGTTAGAGAACTGAGGACAAGATTCCCAAATGCCGAAATTTTCCTTTCCTCAGTTGTCAGAAGAGCATCTGTCTCCGTTTCATCGGCTGGCTCGAAAGAACTGTGGACTATGCTTAACAAGTATCTATGGCTATCAGGTCAAGGAAAGATCGAAGAAGCCGAGTCCGTAGAAAACGATTTGCCCAGAGGATTTATTTGCAGATATAGAGAACTCCGCTTGAGAAATCACGAGGTGAATAAGGAGTGTCTGAAGCTTGTTAAAGCCGGTTGTGCAGATCTTCTAGTATTAGCCCAGGAAGA
Source organism: Mesotoga sp. (assembly GCA_011620045.1). Taxonomy (GTDB): domain Bacteria; phylum Thermotogota; class Thermotogae; order Petrotogales; family Kosmotogaceae; genus Mesotoga. The sequence continues at coordinate 3,226 of WOZY01000012.1, read as the reverse complement.
TACTTTTCAGCATGGACCTCAGGAGAGAGAACTGGCTATTCTTGAAGATATGGCGAAAGACTATCTCATAGAAAACCGCGTGTTCATACATAATGGCGCAGATGAAGTGATTCAGGAGATGCTTTCTTACAGACGAGACCAAGAGTGCCCCGTCGAAGTCATTTATGACTCCCCAGAAACAAGAGAAAAAATCATGGATTTCGAGGACAGAGAGTTTGGGAAGAACGTAGAATCTCATATGAAGCTTCTTGGGATGCGGCAGTCTTACGCTTCTTCAACCGGGATTCTGATTGCTGGCACAAGAATAGACGATTCGATTGAAGCTCTCAAAAACCTAAGTAAGCGGAAGCAGAGGGTCTTCATACTAGACGTTTTCTGTGCGAACGGTTCTAATCCTTCCTTTGTTGATACTTACCTGGGTCTGGATCTGAAGAACATCTGGGGATACTCTGCCTGGAATACAGCTTCAAACAGTCTGGGAACTGTTCTTTCTCTGGCCGCCACTTCCAGCTCTTGTGAAGTGGAAAAGAAGGCTTTTGCCGAGTTTTACATCTCGCGGCTTCTTGACGACCATCTTTACCAGGGTATTCTCAGAAAGACTTTGGAGAGAATGGTCGATGAATCCGGTGGTGACATATACAAAGTCAGCAAATCCAAGGGACTCTTTGAAAGCTTCAGAGACAATCTCTTTATGCCGAAAGTAGAAGAGTTCCTTGATAGATTCATTCATGGGAGGAAACTGGACGTTTTCGATTTCTCCTCTTCAGAGAATCGAATATCGATTGAGAAATTCATCCTCCCGTGGGACAGGACTTTTGAATGCGAAATAGAAGTTATGATTCGCTGAACGAAACCTTATCTAATCCTGGCAAAGGTGGTATCTCCAGTGAAAAAGAAAGTAGCAATTGTGGGAGCAGGTGTTTGGGGCAGAACTCATGCATTTCTATATAAGGAACATCCAGAGGTTGAACTGGTGGCCATTTGCGATCAGAACATAGAGAAAGCTGAAAAGTTCGCTGATCAATTCAGCATCCCACGGGTCTTTGTAGACCATAGTACAATGCTAGATGAGCTTGACTTTGACGCAGTATCGATTGTCACTCCGGATTTCGCTCATGGTGCGATTGTGGTAGACTGCGCAAATGCCAGAAAGGATATCCTCGTCGAGAAACCAATTGCAACAACAAGAGAGGACCTCATCAGGATATCTGAGGCGGTGAGCGAGAACAACGTAAGGATAATGACTGATCTCCACAATCGATGGAGCCCTCCCTTTGCAGTCGCCAAGCAGATGCTTGATAATGGCGAGCTCGGCAGCCCTGTCAGCGCCTATTTCAGGTTGAATGACGTTCTCTGGGTCGCAACAGATATGCTCCCATGGTCGAGCAAATCATCTATTCTATGGTTTTTGGGTAGCCATTCGGTAGATACATTAAGATGGTTTTTCGGCGACGAAGTCGAAACTGTTTACTCTGTCAGTTCTTCAGGTGTCCTTAAAAATCTGGGGCTCGATACAACCGACATTTATCAAACAATTCTGACCTTCAGAAACGGTTGTATAGCATCGATGGAGAACAGCTGGATAACACCCAACACAAATCCTTGCGTAAACGACATAAAATTCAACTTCACGGGTAGTAAAGGAATGGTGAACCTTGATCTAAGCAACAACCAGATGATTGAGTGTTTCACTCAGAACGAGAGCAAGCATCCTGATGTGCTGGTAAACCATTTTGTCCACGGCAAGGCGAAAGGCTTTGCATATGAGAGTATTCGACATTTCATCGACTGTCTGGTGACTGGAGATGAGTTCCTCATAAAGCTCGATGACGCCATCAACACATCGCTTGTCGTTCTTTCGATTCTCGAGTCTGCCGAGAAGAGTATTCCAGTGAAGGTTGAATACTTCAATTCAGACTGAGAAAGCAATGCTCCAGCATCAGCTTTTCGGTGAACTTAATTCCATAGCTCAACGTTCTAAAAACAGGCAGTTATTCAAATCCCTTGTTCTGAAGGACTTACAGAGATTTGTTCTGAAATGAGTGTGTCACTATGTGTGACTACGCATCTCGGATTCAACTGGAGGCCTGTTATCGTTGTTTAGTAAGGCTTTTACTAGATTATGGTCCAACTTTATTGTCCAGTAATCATTAAGTATTTAGAGCAAGACTTCGAAGTTGTATGAATCATTTGTCTACGCGTTTCATTTGCTTCAGCTTTCCGATTGACTCACTTTACGTATATTTCGGTTCAAGAGAAGCAAACTGAAAAACCCTTCACTATATGCAGAGTTATTACAATTCTCCTGAGCGCTGCTGACATAGGCCCAGAGCTTTAAAGTTCACCATAAAACTCGAGGTTCTTCAGCGCCCTCAGAGTCAACCACTTGGATGGCTTTCCATTTTCTTCAACGGCAACAAGCATCTTGTCATTGAATGAGTTCTGCATCTTCCAGAGTCCTTCACTGTTTCTCTTGTTTGCAACGATTCTAATTGCATCCTCAAGTCTGGGATCTTTGATTCCCAGCTCAGCAAAAATCTCCAGCAGTTCCACTAAGTCTGTCTGATACATCAGGGGAAAGCCAAATCTCAGCCAACCGGGCTTTGCTACTTTCTCCAGATAGTGGCTCTTCTTGTATATGTGGTGAATAAGAAAATACTCGACCAACTGCTCGATTTTCTCTTTTACGGACTTACTTCGCCTGCCGTCGGGAATCGCCGCCAGAGCCTTCAAAGCCTTTGCGACACCCAAGTGGCATGAGTGACGTCCCCAGCAAGCTTCATATCTCTCATATACCTTTCCGGAAGAAGGCTCTTCAATGCCATCGTCTGCTCGCTGATAGGAGCAGATCCCGTACAGAGCCGGGTCTAGGGTCTGGCAATAGCTGAAGAGTGGTTCGGCAATGCTCCCCTTTGATCTGGTCTCGCTCCTCAGAAAACTCCTCGGGCGATGATTCTCGCCTTTTGACTGGCCTGCGCCAGCAGACTAACTTCAAAAAAGCTTCCTGCGAAGCAGCATCACTTCCGCCGGTGATCTTTCGGCGCATCACTTCTGTTCTTCGCTCTTCACAGCGTGTAGCGTTTCTTGACAAGCAGATCTTTCATCTGCAAGCGGGGACTTAAGATCAAGAGCGTAGAGATGCGTAAAAAATCACTTCCATTTGATAGTGATAACTGATTATGGAACTAAGGAATAAGATGATTGAACTATGAAGAAGACGATGTGG
>WOZY01000253.1 GCA_011620045.1 Mesotoga sp. | reverse complement strand
CACACGTCATGCCATCGATCTCTATTACTGCTTTCCTTGTTGTCTGCATATTCTTAAGATTGTAGCCGGCATTCCTTACAGCTTCGAATAATCTATCTTTATCGATTTCGTGAGATACTTCGAATGTTAGCCGTTCACTTGAGAGATTCACAACGGGATTCTTGACTCCTTCAACTCTTGAAACTGCTTTTTCGACTGCTCTAACGCACGCCGCACATGTCATGCCTTCAACAACATACTCTTCTTTCAAATGATTCGTCTCGAAACTCATCTCATTTCTCCTTCGACAGTGCCTTTTTCAGCTCCTCGTACTGCTCAATAGAGATCTCTCCATTAGCCAATCTTTCTCTGATAACTCTCATTTCTTTGTCATATGAGGAGGAGACAGTCATTCGACTCTTCAGAATGTCGGGCTTAAGAAAGAATACTACCGCAAAGATTACTATTAGGAATCCAAAGAACATCATCAGTATCACCCCTTTTATTGGGCTCCTCCCCTCGGGGGGAGGGATGTTTCTATAATACAATAAATTCTGTCGGATTTCAATGTTGGACTTGAAGAATCTCCTTGATCAGTATTTGCGTAGGTATCAGTTGCAGAACCAGGAGAGAAGAGAGAATGTATGAAGTCGACGCTAATAGTAGTTGCCAGAGGATCACAGATCTGGTTGCGGTCCTCTTTTATGTTGTCATTATGATGACTGAGTCAATGGAGTCCTTCTTCAAGAGCTTTTGACTAGTTTCCTGCAGAAATCAGAGATGTCCTTCACCATTCTTCCCCAAACTAGATTGCCATCACTGAAAGCTGGCTCGTCTACCAACACTGCGCGCGCATTTATTAGGTCGTCTTTTATTCCTTCGCTTCCGACGGATCTGAAGCCTCTGACAATTCCGACGGTTTTTCCTACAAGGTGACATATCATTCCAACAACCTTCCTCTTTTCATGAGCGTTCTTCACTAACCTTTTCACTTCTTCGTATCGTCTCAGTTTGTCGGGTGCCCACCCTCCGCGTATAAGAATCCTATCTATGTTTGAAACATCTATCGACTCAAAGTCTGAGTCGGTTACTGCCTGAAGGCATCCCTTGCGGCTAAACTGCTTATCTTTTTCCTTGCTAGTGACGATTATTTCTGCACCTTCCTCTTGAAGACGCATCACGGGCACCCAGAATTCGAGGTCCTCAAATCCATTTTCAACCAATAGTACTACTCTTTTCCCTTCAAGCTTCACAACGCACCTCCTAACTACTAGAGAGTTATTATTAACCATTCCAGAGTAGCCTCAATGATCTCCTTCACCTTATCCTGCCTGTTGAAAAGATCGAAAATGTGACCGGAATCCTGTTCTAGTAGTCTATCGACTCCTTTATGGTACGTGATGAAAAGTCTGGAGACTTCCGATTGGGGAAAGACGAGGTCATCGTTCAGACCCGAAACAACGAGAAGGGTCCTGCATAGAATATGATTTCTGCCATGGGATTCACCGAAAACAACTCGTCAAAGAACTCCTTCCTCAGCACAGTAGTTCCACCTCAGGAAATGCTTGTAACTATTTCCTCAAATGGAGCTGCAGCCATGACTCGCTCGACCGAATCCTCTCCAAGCAGTGCGGAATATGTGTGAATGGGTATTGCAACTTCCGACCGGAGAGCAATACTCCTTACTCTGGAATCACGGGCGGCCAGACAAGCTGCCACCAGACCACCCTGAATGAGGCCGACAACTCCGATCCTATTGCTGTCAACATTCTCGAGTGATTGAAGGAAGGAGATCGATGAAATCGCGTGAGATACCTATTTGTTGAAAGTAGTATCCTTACATTCTCCTTCACTAGTTCCGGATCTTCTGAAATCAAACCTTAGAGATGAGATGCCTCTTTCAGCAAAAATTCTCGCAGCCATCTAAAAAGTGATTCTTCCGAATCGTGAACTAATAGATCATCCATATGTCCAAAGAATCCAAGAAGAAGTATTATTACAGGCGCAGGACTTTGCAGAAACTAGGGTTCAGTAAGTATTCCATTTATCCTCTGCACTTCATTGAAGAAGTGAACTGCTGTCTTCGAAATCCCACTGCTCGGGCGAGCCGCGTTAGCATGAGAAGGGACTGTCAGGAAGAACAGAACGACCATCAATAGTGTCTTTAGAAAATGTGTTTTTTCACGCACTCAGCTCCTGGTTTTCGTAATAGTGCATGTTCTATTCTACGCTTTGAAGTGCGGTGAGAAAACTGGAGGCAGTGTTCACGAAGGACATGGTTCTCTTCCGAGTCCAGAATAGCGTGCGCGAGGCGTACTGCATTCGGAAGTTTCTTCATGCTAAAATAAACAAATAGAAGGTGAGAGAGTGGCTAGAGCGGAAATCGATGCCCAGATTCTTTTGGGTGACCTCGAGAGTATTCTTCAATATCGCCTCAAGAGAAGAGAAAAAGAGCGAATTCTTGACGCCTACGAGTTCGCGCGCTTTCATCACCAGGAGCAAATGAGAGACTCAGGAGAACCGTTCATCAGCCATCCGATAGAAGTAGCGAAGATCCTTGCTCAGTTCTCGGCAGATAACGATACGATTGTCGCTGGTATACTCCATGATATTGTTGAAGACTGCAATGTGCCTCTTTCCGAAATTGCCGAAAAGTATGGCGAAACAGTGGCCCTTATTGTGGACGGAGTGACCAAGATAAGCAACCTGAAACTCAACGAAAAGCTTGAATCAAAGATCGTCAAGTCGAGAATGAAAGTAGAGACTCTGCGCAAAATGCTTCTGGCGCTTTCCGAAGACCCGAGAATAATAATCGTTAAACTTGCAGACAGACTGCACAATATGAGAACACTTGATTTCCTGAAAGATCCCGAAAAGAAACGCGATAAGGCAAGGGAAACGATACAGATCTATGCTCCCATTGCTCACAGAATAGGTATGCACAAAGTACAGGCCGAGCTTGAAGATCTTTCTTTCAAGTATGAGTACCCCGAAGAGTTCAAAGAATTGAAGTTCAAAGTCAATAGAAAACTCAAAGAACGCCAGGACATAATGGACGAGTACAAAGAGATTGTACTTCGGGAGCTCAGAAAGAATAGAATATCCGCGTTGATTGAAGGCAGAGTGAAACATCTATACAGTATATGGCAGAAAATGATAAAGAAGAACAGATCTTTTGACGAAATATTCGATTTAATCGCTCTTAGAATAATTACTGGAGACGAAGTGAACTGTTACAAAATACTTGGTGCAGTGCACTCTCTTTGGCCACCGATGCCCGGTAGATTCAAGGACTACATTGCTGCTCCAAAATCGAACGGCTATAAATCTCTCCATACAACTCTGATTACTCACAGGGGTGAACCTCTCGAGATTCAGATAAGAAGCGAAAGGATGCATAAAGAGGCCGAATATGGAGTTGCCTCTCACTGGGTTTACAAAGAAGGCATCGACGTAAAAGACAGAACGTGGTTTACGCAGCTTGTTGATTGGCAGAAGGATTTCATCGAAAGCTTCAAGGACATGGAATCGATTTCTCGAGAACTAGAAGTCGAGGAGGTGTTCGTCTTCACACCAAAGGGTGAGGTTGTTCATCTTCCAAAAGGAGCGACACCAATAGATTTCGCTTACGCTATTCATACTGAAGTTGGCCATCATTACGCCGGTGCGAAGGTAAATGATCGACTCGTTCCAGTCAACTATGAGTTGCAGCTTGGAGACAGAGTAGAGGTAATAGTGAATAAATCTAGCGAAGGTCCAAGCCTTGATTGGTTGAAATACGTTCGGGCAAATTCGACAAAGGCTAAGATAAAGAGATTCTTCAAGAATGAGTACTCCGCGAAACTAGTGGAACGAGGCAAGGAGATATTCAGAAAGATAAGTAAGCGGCTTGCCGTCTCAATGGACGATTTAATACAGGGAGAACAGATAAAGTCCCTTATGAACAGGCTCGGCGCACACAACGAAAACGATCTTTTCAGTAAGCTCGGAGATGGATCGATAACAATGGGAGAGGTTCTTAGCATTCTTGCGCCCAAAGAGGAAGAGGTCGAGATTCTTCCCGAAGAGACCGAACTGGTCAAGCAGAAACAGGCAAAGGGAAATGAAGTGACAGTTGGAGGCGAGACGGGTATTGCCGTCTATTTTGCAAAGTGCTGTACGCCGCTC
>WOZY01000107.1 GCA_011620045.1 Mesotoga sp. | reverse complement strand
TTCATCAGCTGCACTATTCTCGCTATTGTCCCTATCTCGAATAGATCCTCGATCTCGGGTTCATCTTTAGTAATGTCCCTCTGAGAAACGAGAAATACCATCTGATTGAATTTGCCAATTGACACCTCCAGTGCCGCCAGCGACTTCTCGCGTCCAACATACAACGGCATCACTGCAGAAGGATATACTAACATGTTTGTTCTCGTCGGTATAACTGGCAGTTTATCGGGTATCTCTATCTTCCGTTCGCTTCCTACAGCAGCTTTTTCCAGCAACTCAAACTTCTGAGCCATCTATTCACCTTCCTTCATTCTTATCCTGGTATCTTCTAATAGCCAGACGGTCCAGAATGCTCTTCATTCTGCAACCGAATGGCTTCAATTTCACCGTTCGTTTCATCTCGTCGAAATGCTCCAGTTCAACGATGAGATAAGGCTCGCAGACATACTTAAGGTAAAGCTCCGGCCATTCTACCGCTAGAACCGCACTGCAATTCATGAGATCGTAGAGAGCTAGATCCAAAACCGCTTCTTCGCCGGTGATCCTGTATAGATCAACGTGTATAAGATCGGGATGCACTCTCGCCGTTTCGACATCCCCACTTCCGCCAGTCGAGGATCGGGCCGGATAGAAGTTGACAATGTTGAAAGTCGGACTTCTCACATAATCCTGATCGATGCCCATCCCACTGGCCAGCGCCTTTACAAACGTGGTTTTCCCACTGCCCAGATCACCGAATAGAAGGAACGTCTCTCCTCCTTCAAGCAACTCTCCAAGTTCTTGTGCAAGAGCCTCGAGATCCTTCAGCTCTAGTTTGCCCAATTCATAGATCTCTTCAACGCCTCTTTCCACCTATTGAACTCTTCCTCCATTCTATCTCCCGACGGTTCAAAGACAACTTCGCTTATTCTCTTGTTCTTCAAGCTTTCCTGATCCCAGAGGTCAGTGCATATTCCTGCAAGCATTGCAGCACCAAGCGCCGTCGTTTCCTTTATCAGAGATCTGTCAACCGGAATATTCAGGATATTTGCCTGCATCTCCATCAGAAAGTTGTTTCGCGTTACTCCCCCGTCAACAAGTAGCTTGTTGAGCCTGATTCCCGTTTCTTTTTCCATCAGCTCAAGAATCTCTCTTGTTCTGAAAGCGATGTATTCGAGAACGGCTCTTACAATATGTGCTTTACTCGTTCCCCTTGTCAAACCGATTATCATGCCTCTCGCTGAGGAGTTCCAGTAAGGAGCTCCAAGCCCTGTCAGGGCGCCGGAGAAAAAGACTCCCCCATTGTCATTGACTTCTCTGGCAAGCGATTCCGTATCGGAAGGGCTGTTTATGATTCCCAGTCCATCTTTCAACCAGCTTATCAAAGCTCCGGTGGCGAATATCGAACCTTCCACGGCGTAGACTGTCTCTTCCGTTGACTTCCAGCCAATTGTCGTAAGCAAGCCATGGTCGGAAATCTTCGGTTCGTTTCCAATGTTCATCAATATGAATGAACCCGTCCCATATGTGCATTTCGCGTCACCGGTCTGAAAGGCAGTCTGACCGAACAGCGAAGCCTGTTGATCTCCGGCTATTCCTCCAATCTTCGGGCCGTAGATTGAAGGACCTAGAAGCTTACATGATTCCACAACTTCGGGGAGAAACTCTTTCTCCACTCCAAAGAGATTGAGGAGATCACGATCCCATTCAAGCTTCCCGATGTTGAACAACATCGTTCTCGACGCGTTCGAGAAATCACACACATGGAGGTTCTCTCTCGTCAGATTCCAGATTAACCAGGAGTCAATCGTTCCGAATCTCAATCTCCCTTTTCTGGCCGCCTCTCGAACTGCCGGTACATTCTCCAGCAACCATTCCATCTTCGTCGCGGAGAAATAGGGATCCGGCTTGAGACCGGTCTTTCGCCTTATCAATTCTCCATGGGATTCTTCAATCTCTCTGCATCTGTCGGCAGTTCTTCTATCCTGCCATACTATCGCGTTGTAAAGCGGCTGATCAGTTACCGCATCCCAGGCAACGACCGTTTCTCTTTGATTCGTGATGCCGATTGCCGCAATTTCCCTGAATGAGATCCTGGCATCCGAGACGACTTTCTCAATTGCACCCATTGTGCTTAAGATGATGTCTCTAGGATCGTGCTCAACCCACCCGGGTTTGGGATAGATCTGCGCAAACTCCTCCTGAGCAACGGCAACTTGATACAGTTCTTCATCAAAAAGAACGGCTTTGCTGCTGCTGGTTCCCTGATCGATAGCGAGAATATAGCTCATCTAACCCCTCCTATATATGAATGCGTCTTCTGAAAACGATAGCATCTTCCGGGCAAAGTTCATGACACACGTAGCAAGTTATGCACTTACCGTAATCGATATTGAACCTGCTTATGTCGATTGCCCCAGCCGGGCAGGCCCTCTCGCATACACGGCACCTCACACACTTCTTCCTATCTATTTTCGGAAACTTTGTTACTAATCTCCTCAATAGGGCTGCACCGTAAACCCCGATTAGATTCGTCTCGGGGAGAGAGAGAGTCTTCGGCTCGACTTTGTCTCCAACAACCTCGTAATCGCCTACTAGTCCTTTTTCTCTTGCCAAACGAAGAATCGGGACCTTTGAATGTATTACTCCAAAGAGTTCTGCGACAGCATCGTCAAGTGCGAAAACATCTCTTGAAATACCAATTATTCCTGGCCTTATGATCCGGCCGTTCGACGGACCGTTGCCATCCATGCCTTCTACGCCGTCGATTATCGTCAGAGACGGCCTCAGATAACCGGCCAGATCAAGAAGCATAGCCGAGAACTCCTTCATGTTTCTTACTCTGAAATGCCAACCCTGCTTCTTAACGCCGGGAACACAGCCAAAAAGATTCTTGACTCCGAATGTGACCTGAGTGAGTGAATGTGTCTTGAGTTTCGGAAGATTCACGAGAAGGTCTGTTTCAAGAACCGGGCTGGCAATTTCAAAGCTCCTGTACGTACCCTGCTCAAGGACTACAGGAACGGGATCATCAAAATCTACGAGCGGAACCCCGAGATCTTCACAGACTTTGGTAATTCCTGCAGCATGAGCTGCAACCTCAACACGAACACTCGCGGGAGAATCTCCGATGCTGACTATCGCTCCCTTCCTGATAAAGACCTCTGCCACAGCCCGAACAAAGGCTGGATTAGTGGTGACGCAACTATCCGGTGACCTTGCCGATAGAAGATTCACTTTCAGAAGAACTTTCTTTCCCTGCAGAGTTTCGTTGAACTCGATCAGGTCTAGCCCTTCGCTAATCTTCTCCCTGCACCTTGCGTATTCTGGGCTGCTTAGGACCGCCACTCTTTTCATTAGACTCTCGTTTCCCATAAATGATCCTCTTCTTTTTCCTTCTATCGTCGACTATGCAGGATACCCCTTCGGGCAGCTTCAACTCGGAAGAGGCAAGGATCTCTACAATGACCTCTTCAGGAATTGAGGTGACAGCCCAGAGATCTGTAAGATACAGTCTATCTCCAGATCTAATCGGAGCTTTTTGCACTGCTGATTCAAGAGCCTTTCTATAGCGTTCCCTTATTTCCTCTTCGGAATGATTTACCTTGTCATCCATTGTGGTTCACCTCATAAAAATTATACTCTATGTAATGCCTTTAGACTGGAAAAGCGGCTTAACAGATTTGCCCAATTCTTCACAAACATGATCTCTGACTCTTTCCGAAGCGACTTCTTTCATTGTACAATCAAATGGGAGGGGAGTCTTTTGGAATTTGTCGTTCTAGACACGGAGACAACAGGAATGAGTCCACAACGAGGGGCGAGACTGATCGAGGTTGCGGGAGTGCGTGTGCGCGACTGGAAAATCTGTAGGAGCGATTGCTATGATTCACTTATAGATCCCGTGTGTATGATTCCAGTCACTATAACAGCCCTAACGGGAATTAGCAACTTGACCGTTAAGGGAAAGCCGCCCGTAAAAGATGTTCTCAAAGACTTTTTTTCCTTTGTTGGAGACGCAACTCTTGTGATTCACAATGCCCCTTTCGATCTCTCCTTTCTCGACTATTACGGCCAACAGTCCGGATTGGGCAGGCTCCAGAACTCATATATAGATACCGTAGAGATGTCGAAAGCAGTCTTCAGATATGGGAGAAACAATCTAGAC